>CBFGPJ010000305.1:0-4606 GCA_965650615.1 uncultured Fluviicola sp.
CGTCAGAGAAGCTGAATCTCATATTTCTGTCGGAGGAGGTCGTTTTAGTATGGGTGGTCAAACGGCCAGCTCTTACGGAATTCACATCGATATGCGGGCAATGAATCGGGTGATTACTTTTTCGCCGGAAGAGAAACTGATTAAAGTAGAGGCTGGAATCCGTTGGTGTGATATTCAAAAACACATTGATTCATACAACTTAAGCGTGAAAGTAATGCAATCTTACGCCAATTTCACAGTCGGTGGCTCAGTGAGTGTCAATTGTCACGGAAGGTATATCGGATACGGATCAGTTGTGATGTCGGTCCGTTCTATGGATATTGTAACTGCGGATGGTGAGTTAAAAACTGTTTCCCGATTTGAGCATCCAGAATTATTCGAAGCTGTGGTTGGTTGTTATGGTGCAGTAGCAATAATAATAGCTGTCGAACTTGAATTGGCAGAAAACGAGTTGTTGGAGCGCAAATGGAAACTGATGCGGACAAATCAATACCTGGATTTTTTCCGAAGGGAAGTTCGCGATAATAAACGAGTTGTTTTACATAATGGCGATTTGTATCCACCCGATTTTTCAAGAATTCGAGGTGTTTCTTGGATAATCACAAAAAAGAAAGCTACCCAAAAATCACGTCTGATTACTCTTCGTGCTCAGTATCCGATTGAACGGTTTTTTATCAGTTCGTTCAGTAAGAACAATTTTGCCAAGTGGCGGAGACAGTTTATTGTCGATCCTGTTTTATATAGCCGCAGAAAAGTTCACTGGAGAAATTACGAGGCCGGTTATGATGTCGCTGAGCTGGAACCGGCATCGCGTGAATATAGTTCCTATATTCTCCAGGAGTATTTTGTGCCGGTAGTTCAATTTGAAAACTTCTCTTCAAAAATGGCTGAGATCTTTCGTCGATATAAGGTAAACGTAATCAATGTTTCGATCCGTCACGCGGTTCAGAATCGCGATTCATTACTAAGTTGGAGCGATAAAGAAGTATTCGCTTTCGTGATCTGGTACAAGCAAAGTACCAATGAAAAAGCTAAGAACACCGTTGGAATCTGGACAAGAGAATTGACTGATGCAGCATTGGATTGTGGGGGCACATACTATTTGCCTTATCAACCGCATGCAACACCTGAACAATTTCATAAAGCCTTTCCTCGTGCTAGAAAGCTATTCCGCTTAAAACAACAGATTGATCCGGATAATAAATTCAGGAATTCTCTCTGGGAAAAATATTATAATCCAAACACCAATTATGAATAAACCCCAATCTGAGTTCAAAGCCATTTTTGGCAATACGGAATCGAGTGATCGGTTTTATAAATTTCTGCAAGGGATTTTCCATTTATATCCGGAAGATAAATTCCATCATCTGATTGCGGATAAGTCAAATCATTTTGTTACCGATCAGGCAATTTATGAAGCTGTTCAAAAGGATCTGAAAAGTATTACACCTTTTCTTTCGGCACTTACTCATGCTTTGCCTGCATTGAAAAAGCAGAAAAAAGAAATGTCGAACCAGGTGCTTCAAATTCTGAAAGGAAAAAATGAAATCAACGGTTACCTGGAAATCGGTTCAACCGGAAGATATATCAGTGAATTAAAAAAACACATTCGAATCACAGGTCCCGTTTATTTGATGAACGACATTGCTCCGAACAACGGAATTGCAGATATCATGGAACGTGGTAAGATCGGCAAAATCGGAACTTTTTTTCATTTGGATTATCAACCGATTCCTTTGCAAATTACAGACAATAGTTTAGATGTAGTAACCTGTCACATTGGATTGCATCATTGTCCGGTAGAATTATTACCTGCTTTTGTGGGATCAATCAGGCGAGTGCTCAAACCCGGAGGGTTGTTTATTATGCGTGATCACGATGTGAATTCAGAAGAAATGCGTGTTTTTGCATCATTGGTTCATACGGTTTTCAACCTGGGATTACATGAAACCTGGTCAAAAAACCAGGAAGAATACCGTTCTTTCCGTTCGGTGGAAGAGTGGGTGAAGCTGCTGGAAGAATCAGGATTTACCGATCTGAACTTCCGCATTTTGCAACTGAATGATCCTTCATTGAATACCTTGCTCGCATTTGCTAAAAATTGACGCTATGAGACGCCTGTTTTTGTTTACACTCATTTCTTCCTCACTGGCTTTGCTGACATTTTATATGCAAAAGCCGAATACCTATGTTGATGATGAAGGTGTGCTGATACCCAAAGAGTGGACAGCGAAAAATGAGCACCCGCAAACCCCCTCCAAATACAGGCGAAGAGTTGATCAGGCAATGCTAAGCATTCCAGAATGGTATCTTGTTTTCAGTCCGAAAGAACAGGGAGATTATTTTGAACATGCAACGGCAAGTTCTTTTCCATACATGCGTCAAAACGCCCAGATTTGGGACATTCATAAGATCGTGAAGACATATACGGATACAAATCATACCAACTATAAATACAACGGGGAGTACCAGTTGATGATCTATATTATCAATTCCAGTTGTTCGGCAGAATATGTTACGAAGGCATGGTACGAACGCGTGGTAGGAAGATTAACTGATACCAAAACAGTTGAAACGGATGAAGACCACTTTACTGCCCAATACACTAAAGATTATGTAGCATTTATTAATGATAACTTTTGGTACGAATTTGATTTTAAAGATCGTTTGAAAAGACTCTGGACCGAAACTTCTTTTTTCGACAGCCATTTTCTCCGCAAAATAGAACGGAAATATTTCCTCACCTCGGAACTGATGGTGAAATGGGGATATGGTAAATTGATCAAGATGGGGGCAGAGACCATGCACGGTCCCGACGATACCTATACGATGGTTTTGGTAGACAGATTGCCGGAAAAGTTGAAGAATAAATACGACGTGATTGAAAGCTATCCTGATAAAAGTGCACTACTGAGGTTGGATCGCTATGCCCGGTTTAATCCTGAGATTGTTCAATTGGCAGAAGATAAATTGACCTTCCGCGAAATAGCCGGCAACAATGCAGCAATTTTCGTTTCCCTGAAAGTTCCCGCAAACAAATTCTTCTCGACTAGTTATACTGAAAATATTTTTTCACAACCAATTCCTTCTGAACCGAAGAAAAAACGAATTGTGTTGGCTGTTCTTGTCAAAGATTTAAATCGTATGCTTTTGAAAGTAAAAGAAGAGCATTACAATGTGGAGCATGTTTTTGATTATTGAAATAAATCTGCTGAGATTTGAAGCAACCGTTCCAAATCCTCCATTAAAAAGTTAGAATTTTTCCGATGATTTCACAAAAGTCCCATACTTTCGGGAAAAGCTAAATTGGACAGAACATTAGATTATCAGACACTTCAAAAAATAGGTTTCTTTTAGCCAACCCAAAAGCAAAAATAGCCGCTTCTCCAACACTCTATTCTTCTTTGCAGGAAAATCAATCAGCCAAATCCTTCTTCAATTCCTTTATAGATGCTTTTATAAATCCTTCCTTATCTTTTTTTGCTTCTTTAATGATGGCTTTTACATGTGCTGGGTTTGTAGCATATTTCTCGGACCATAAAAGAATTTCTAATATAATGGGGTATAAGTTAATTCCCATTTCCGTCAGCTTATAAAAAACACGGGTCTTTGTTCCGGGGTTGTCAACCTTTCGAATAAACCCGTTTTCTTCAAGTGACAGCAGCCGTGCTGACAGAATATTTGTTGCAATGCCTTCCCCCGCATTCAGGAAGTCCTTGTAGGTACAATTCTTATTTAACAGGAGGTCCCTAATTATCAGCAACGACCACTTATCTCCCCACATTTCAAGGGACCAACTGACAGGACAATCCGATCTCTTTTGACTCTTGCTCATAATAATATTTTCTTTTGCACTTGCATTTTGCAATTATTGTTGTATGTTTACACTTGCGATTTGCAAGTAAATATACGAACGGATAATTAAAAAAAAGCAAATGAAACAAACAATTTTAATAACAGGTGCATCTTCAGGCTTTGGTTTGATGCTGGCAAACAATTTACATCAACAAGGTTATAAAGTAATTGGTACAAGTCGTAATCCGGAAAAACTGCAAGCCACTGTTTCTTTTAAAGTATTGGCTTTGGATATTACTGATGAGAATTCAATAAAAGAATTTACAAAGCAACTTTTCGAAACCGTAAACCAATTAGATGTTTTGGTTAATAATGCGGGCTATATGCTCACAGGATTAGCAGAGGAAACATCAACAGAAGCAGGAAAGCTTCAATTTGAAACTAACTTTTGGGGAACAGTAAATGTCACAAAAGCAATATTGCCTTATTTCCGAAAACAAAAGTTCGGTCAGATTATTACAGTCAGCTCGATGATGGGGCTTATATCAATACCAATGAAATCCATGTATGCGGCATCCAAACATGCCTTGGAAGGTTACTTTAAAACATTACGTTTTGAGTTAAGTCAATTTAATATCAAGGTGAGTATGATCGAGCCAATGTGGGCAAAAACAAATCTTGGATCAAACATGGTTTCCGTTGATGGAAATATAGCAGAATACAAGAACTATAAAGAGCAAGTAAATAAGTATATCAAAAAAGGTATGGCAGAGGGAGACGAACCTTCTGTAATAGTGAATAAAATTATTAA
>CBFGPJ010000306.1:0-4599 GCA_965650615.1 uncultured Fluviicola sp.
ACCAATTCTTTTTTCATCAGCAGGAATACCGGGTTGAACCATGAAAGGCAATGGACCGTTTCAAGGAATATCCGGTCTGCCGAATGGTATTTTTGTGCATGAACTTTCTCGTGCTGGAAAATAATTTCCCGGTCGTATTCCGAAAGTCCTGCCGGTAATTGAATGAAACGGAAAAAGGAGGAAGGAGCTTCATTAGGCAATTCAACTAATATAAAACCGTCTTCTTTTGTGTGTTTTGCACTGAGAAAGACCCGCAGTACTTTGTAAAGAGTGAAAAGCATCCATGCTGAAAGTAAAATAACTCCCGACCAATAGGCAATGTCCGGCAAAATAGAATAATCAAAATCAGCAGGAGTGACTGTCTTTTTGGGTGAAATGGTCACCGTTTCCAGTTCAAATACCGGAATGTGATAGCTCCAGGATGATTCAGAAACGCTGGCGTGTTTCAGCCAGACCGCAATTCCGGACAAAACGGGAATTGAAAGCAGGGAGAACCGTTGCCAACCAAAAGAAAGGAAGCGCTGTGTCAGCTTAAAAACGCAGAACAACAAAGTGATCACTAAGTTCGCTTCCAATATGTACCACAAATAATTAGTCATGACGTTCCTTTTTTATGATTTCCAGTAATTCATTTACATCTTCCAGGTTGAGATTGTTTTCTTTCATGAAAAAGGAAAGCAGTTTCGCATTAGAATTCCCGAAATAATTCTCCTTTAATGACTGAAAACGCTGTGCAGAATAAGCTTCTTTTGTGATCGTCGGGTAGTATTCATTGGATTTCCCGTAGGTTTTGTATTCTACAAAGCCTTTTTGTACCAAAACCCGGATTACCGTCAGTACCGTATTATATGCAGGTCGCGGTTCTTCGAGTTGCTCATGGATGTCTTTTGCAAATCCTTTTCCAACAGACCAGATTGCCTGCATAATTTGTTCTTCTGCGCGTGTCAATTCCTTTTTCATACTGCAATGATATAATTAGTTTTTTAATTATACAACTATATTTATAAATATAATTGTATGAATTTCAAAAAGCCTTGTTTTACAGGGATTTTACTTTTCACAATATGTAGTTTTCAGAGTTTTGTTTCCCCGCAGATACACAGATTATTAGCTCGGCTAATGCTTAAGCTGAAGCTTTAGCATAGGCGCACCGCACTCGCTTTAGTTTAGTGTTCATATTATTTGATTACAGAGGCGATTGGTAAGCGCCTCCAATATCTGCGCATTTGTGGGGAAAATAAAAGGACTTTAATTGTCAATATATCCCTATATTTCGGGGTCTAAGAAAAAGAAATGAACGAATTGGAGCAAAACATTGCAGCACTTTTTGAAGTCAAATCAGATGATCTGAAAACAATCAGCTCCGGTTTTCGTCCGCTTGAATTGAGTAAAGGAGCATACTTTTTTAAAGAACAAGGCTATTCGAACCACTTGGGATTTGTAAAATCAGGCTTGCTGCGCGAATGGGTCGCTCTTCCGGATAAGGAAATCACGAAGTGGATTGCTACGCCCGGTCATTTCATTACCGACCTGAATAGTTTTTTGTTCGATAAGCCTGCCGGTTCTTCGCTCCAGGCATTGACGGATTGCGAACTATATGTGATCAGTAAAGAGGATTACCGGAATATGGGAAAATCAATCCCAACCTGGAATAACGTGGAGAAGTTGTTTATGGCAAAATGTTTTGCTACCATGAGCGACCGGATCCTGGCATTTATTTCCAATACAGCGGAAGAACGCTATATACAATTGTGGAATGCGAATAAAGAATTGTTTAATCAGGTGCCACTCCAATATTTGGCTTCCATGCTTGGGATGACTCCTGAAACCTTCAGCAGGCTCCGGAAAAAAATGGCTTCCATTTCTTGATATTTGTCAAGAGCAGGCTCCGGGTTTTCATCGAACTTTGGTTTATCAAATAATCAAAATTCAAATCAGATGAAAAAGGAAATAAAAACAGAGATCACAATTGACACAACTCCGGAGCGCGTTTGGGAAGTATTGACAGCTTTTGAAAAGTATCCCTCCTGGAATCCGTTTATTAAATCCCTGGAAGGAGAAGTGAAAGTGGGAGAGAAGATTGTTGTGCGATTGGAACCTCCGGGAGCAAAAGGAATGACCTTCAAACCGAAAGTATTGGCCTTCGATCAGAATAAAATGTTCAAATGGATGGGACACCTGTTCTTTCCCGGTTTATTTGACGGTGAACATCGCTTTGAATTAATCGACAATGGAAACGGGACCACTACATTCATTCAGGCAGAAAAGTTCAAAGGAATTCTGGTTCGCATGTTTTCTAAAATGTTGGATGGGAGCACCTTGAATGGTTTCAAAACCATGAACCTGAAATTAAAAGAAGCAGCGGAAAAATAAGCGAATAATCAAAATCTGTTATCACATGGAAGAATGCCCCCACTGTTTATTTGGAATTATTCCTGTTTCATGTCTGTCTCGATACTTCCGACTGTCAGTTCGAGTCCCGGAAATCCGGGATATCGAGAACACAGTCGGAAACTCGACATGACATAAATATGATCCATTTTTTAAGAAGGTCTGAATCCTTTCACAAACGCATTCAAACGATTCATCCAGCCTTTAAGGAAGACCGCATTCTTTCCTTTAGCAATTCGCTGGAAGAAAGCTGCCCGTAGTTTTACCAATTCATCGAACAATTCTTTTGCGGGAATGGCGTTTGCTGCGGCAAGCGTTTTGGGACCGATCACTCCGTCAACAGAAACCGCTCCGCCCTTATTATTGATAGCACGCTGCAAAGTCAATCCGGCCTGTCGTACTCCCGAACCCCATGCAATGGTGGTCACCATGAAGCCGATAGATAAGGAGTTGAATGATGCTGCTCTTACTTTTGAATAGTAAAGCGAATCAAAAACAGCAAACCAATCGGCATTGGACATATCGAAAAAGCGTTGATCGTTAAGTCTCCCGAATTTTTTTCTCCAAACAGCATATGTTATTCCGGCATTGGTATGCCAACCGGTTTTGCCTTTGTAAGGAGTGGGGCAAGGCGTTTTGCTTGCAGAATCGGAAGTATTCCGGCTGAGGCCACCTTCCCATTTTCGTTCAAAAATGATAAAATCTTCTAATGTCATAGCGTGAATAATGAGTGAATAGTTAATACTATATAAAGATGCATCAAATTTTAGATTTATGCACCATTGATTGTGCTGTTAAATGGTTAATAATGAGTTCGAATTGTTTTCAGGCTGCTAATTTACGATGAGAAGGTCGTAACCTTCTTACGAGGGTTGAAACCGGAACTGAATTTATTCAAAAAAGAAAATCGGATGAATTTTCCGGGTTCATCCGATCTCTCCTTTACATCCGGAGGTTTAGGTTTTCTATACGTTAAGATCTTGTTTGTTACAAAGCTTCTAAAGTACCTAACGGCGACTTTTCGGTTTGGGTTGGGAAATTGTTGGAAAAAAGAAAAATCGGATGAATGATTCCACCCGATTTCCTTTTAACGTTTCCGGTTTAACTTTCAGAAGTGGGAACTTTACCTTTAGGGCTTTCGTTCCAATATTGCATAATGATAAACGAGATGGCCACTGCACAACCGATCCCCTCGGTAAATAGTGTCAACGCAGCCTGACCCAGGGTAATGTGATTATTCCAAAGTATTCCGCCCTCAAATTTGCTGATGTAATCCGGTTGAATGAACATCGCATAAACAACAAAACTGATCAAGGCTAAACTGACCGTTATAACATTGGCCAGGATAAGGGAAATCCAGGCATTCAGATAGTTGTTGTCATAATTACTCTTATGGTTCTTCTTTGCCAGGCTATTTGTAAAATAAATAATGATCAGAATGTTCAAAAAGCGGAGAGCAGTTACGTGTTCCAATGAGAACAGCTTAATCAGTAAGAATAGGATAACAATACCCGCAAAGCTATAAAGCCCGTATCGGATAGATAACGATCGATTGTTCATAGTGATAGAATTTTAAATGCGATTAGAATATACGATAAAAAGGATTTGCATCCAAATTTATTTCAGTATAAGAAGCTTGTTATCAGATTGATATGTGCTTTAAAAAGAAAATCGGGTGAACTGAATAATTCACCCGATTCTCAATTTGTCAAGAGTTTTTCACTCTTTGGTGGGTTCCACAGGAACGCATTTGTTGTCCGGAGTTCTTTCATTCCAGTACATTACATTAATGAATGATACTGCTAGCGCACTGCCCATCCCTTCAAAAAACAGGATTGCGGCAGCCTGATCTTTTGTTACGTGATCGTTCCAAAAGATGCCTCCGTCAAATTTGCTAATAAAGTCAGGTTCGATAAATGTGGCATAAACCACAAAGCTGAATACCGCCAGAATAACCGTAATAACATTGGACAACATCAGTGAGCCGAACGCTTTTAAGAAGTTATCGTCGTCATCCAATTGACGGTTCTTTTTAGCTAATCTATTCGTGAAGAAAAAGACGATAAACACGTTCAAAAAACGTAAATAACCGTTATTTTCCAATGAGAACAATTTCATGATTAAAAATAGTGCTGCAATACATGCAAAACTATAAAGTCCATAGCGGACGTGTTGATATTTCGTATTCATAACGTTGCTATTAGAATG
>CBFGPJ010000307.1:0-4591 GCA_965650615.1 uncultured Fluviicola sp.
AGAATTGTCGAATTTTTCTTCTTTTACAGGGTTTCGGGTAGAATCCACACTCGATTCCAGGTATCTGATCTGATCTTCTGAAAAAACAACTTCCTTCCTGCAGTAACCTCTGCAATGCCCGAAATTGGTTCCATGCGTGATGCTGATGATCATATTGTCAGAAGCAACCGGTTTAGTGGTATTGCAAGCAAACAGGACAGAAACCAAAAGGGCAATAAACAAAAAGAATTTCATGACTCGAATTTTTAACGAAGATAGGGTATTAATTACGAATTACGAATTACGAATGGTTGAAATAGTATTCTCTAAAAATAGAACCTGAAAATGAAGTCATGACTCTTGGCTCTAACAGTCCTGACTCTCAAAATCAATTTTCAATTCTCCATTTAACAATTGCCAACGTCCCATTCCAATAAAACTCCACATGTTTGTAAATCTCAAAAGTAGGGAAGTTTTCAGCGATAACCGTCAATTCCGTTTGTCCCTCTTTTGGAGTCAATTTAAAAGTAATAATCGTGTAGTTTTCAGCAGTGTCTTCCAAATTCGACATCGAACTTAAATAGTCATACTGGAAAATGCTTTCCGGCTCGAATTGCAGAATCGTTCCTTTGTTTTCGAACTGAACATGATGAAACCCTTTGGTAACAAACGGATTCCCAATTTTCCAGTCACTGATGATATCAATTTCCATTTCTTCATCACCCATCCATTCTTTCATTAGTCTCGGATCCGTTAAATACTTCCAGACCTTTCCGGCTGAAGCATGAATCAAGATGCACTTTTCGATCCGATTTGGGTAATCAACTAATTCGTAATTCGGCATTCGCAATTCGTAATTATTTCTGGTGATCATAACTCAATCCCGACTTCAACTTCCATTTCCCGTCTTCTATGATCCAAACATGTGTAAATTTCGCGGTACTGGCATATTGTTCCGGTTTTCCGTTCATCTTTTCATAGAAGCGATGTTCCCCGTATTGAATTGCCCCGTAAAGCTCTCCCTGGTTATAAAGTGGGAAAACAAGCGTCTTTTCTGGAATCAGTTCTCTTCGTGACTGGTAAGTTTCGGGAGATTTGCACAAGCCGTTCTTCAAATCGCTCAGGAATTTTTTGCGGTCCGAAACTCCCGATTTGTCATGGAAAAACTCAAAATTCTCACTCACCAATTTTTCGAATTGGGAAATATCGCAGGTATTGAAACCAATATTGAACAGCAGGCTGTCATTGGAAAGGATTGTCTTGTAAAAAATCGAATTGCTTTCGACCTGTGCGGAAGAAAACCAGCTACTGGTGATGAGGTAAAAAATGAACAGATATTTTGTCATGAGTGTCATATTTCATTGCTGAAAGTTACGGATTAAAATGTGCCTTCGACTCCGCTCAGTCACCTTTTTGACGAATAATCATTTGAATGTCTGTCTCGATACTTCCGCCTTGTCAATTCAAGTGCCTTTAAAAGCGTAGTGAATCATCAGAGATATATTGAGAACACGGGGCGGAAACTCGACATGACATGAAACAATTCGGAATTCGTAATTCGGAATTCGTTAATTTTGTATCATGTTCGTCGAATCCCTCTCATTGGTCAATTTCCGGAATCACAGTGAAGCTGAATTTCAGTTCGAATCCGGTGTGAATTGCATTGTAGGGAAAAATGGGTCCGGGAAAACGAATGTACTCGACGCGGTTCATTATTTGAGCATGTGCCGTTCTTATTTAAATCCGATCGACCGGCAGAATATCCGCTTCAATGAACAGTTTTTTGTGATTCAGGGTTGCTGGATGAAGGATGAACAACCTTTCAACTTGTATTGCGGTGTGAAATCCGGTTCCAAAAAGGTTTTCAAGAAGAATAAAAAAGAATACGATCGTTTGGCAGATCACATCGGGCATTTCCCTGTTGTAATGATCTCTCCCTACGATACGGACCTGATTTCGGAAGGGAGTGAAGTACGCAGGAAGTGGATGGACGGTATTATCTCTCAGTTCGATCACGAATACCTGAACGACCTGCAACGGTACAATAAAGTGCTCGATCAGCGAAATGCCTTATTGAAACTGCAATTTGAGAATGGTTTCTTTGAACGGGAATCCATCGAGATCTGGGACGAACAATTGATCCGTTACGGAACAGCGATCCACAATAAACGCGTTTCTTTCATTGAAGCATTCATTCCTTTGTTCCAGCATTATTACAAATGGATCTCACAAGAACAGGAGGCGGTTTCCCTGAACTATGAATCCAAACTTTCTACAACGGATTTCAGGATTTTATTGGAACAGGCTTATCCGAAAGATATGCGGGTCCATTATACTTCGGTTGGGATCCATAAGGATGATATTACTTTTTTGCTGGAAGGGCTGCCCATTAAACGTTTCGGTTCTCAGGGACAACAAAAAAGTTTCCTGATCGCTTTACGCCTGGCACAATTCGACTGGTTGAAAGAGCGCCTGAAACAAACTCCGATCCTGCTGTTAGACGATATTTTTGATAAACTGGACAACCTGCGCGTGGCACAATTGATGGAATTGGTCTCTAAAAACACATTCGGACAGGTATTGGTGACGGATACAGACGAGAATCGCGTTACAGCTATTTTTGATACGATACAGGTAAAACCAAATATGATCATTTTTAATTCCGAATTGGTATGAGCGAGTGGGACGAACGTAAAAGATCGGGGAATGCACAACCTATGAAAGAATTGGTGGATAAGCTGATGAACGCTTACCAATTGCAGGGGAAGCTTACCGAAATGGATGTGCTGAATAAGTGGGAGGAAATGATGGGAAAAGCGGTAGCTGTAAGGACGACCAATCTTCAAATCCGACACGGAGTTCTGATTGTTGCCCTGAATTCTTCCGTCATGCGGGATGAATTATTACACGGAAAACAGATCATTATCGAACGTGTTAATCAAACAGCCGGAAAACAGATCATCCACGATGTATGGTTCGAGTGACTTCGACTCCGCTGCGCCTATGCTGTAGCTCCTGCGTAAGCATTCTGTCACCCAGGTATCTATCTATAAAAATTACAAAACCAAAGGTCACTGAGCGAAGTCGAAGTGAACTTTCAATTCGCAATTCGCAATTCATAATTCGCAATTAACTAAATTTGTTAGATAAAATTATCGCTCATGTCTGTGCATAAAAATGTAAAACGCGTCACTACGAATGTTTTACAAGAAATGAAAAATTCCGGAGCAAAGATCTCCATGTTGACCGGATACGATTTTTCAATGGCAAGGATCATTGATTCTGCCGGAATTGATATCATTTTGGTCGGAGATTCCGCTTCCAATGTCATGGCCGGACATGAAACCACGCTTCCGATTACGCTGGATCAGATGATCTATCACGCTGCTTCTGTTGTTCGTGCGGTAGAAAGAGCATTGGTTGTGGTGGATATGCCTTTCGGTTCTTACCAGGGAAATTCCAAAGAAGCTTTATCGAATGCGATCCGTATCATGAAGGAATCCGGCGGACACGCCGTGAAACTGGAAGGTGGAATTGAGATCATCGAATCCATTCAGCGTATTTTAACCGCCGGAATTCCGGTGATGGGGCACTTGGGTTTAACACCACAGTCTATTTATAAATTCGGTACTTATGTTGTTCGGGCCAAAGAAGAGTCTGAAGCACAACGTTTGATTGAAGATGCGAAAGCCCTGGAAGAAGCAGGATGTTTTGCCATTGTGCTGGAAAAAATTCCGGCGGCTTTAGCAGAAAAAGTGGCAAAATCTGTTTCTATTCCGATTATTGGCATCGGAGCAGGGAATGGGGTAGACGGACAAGTGTTGGTGGTGCACGATATGCTTGGGATCAATAACGAGTTTTCTCCAAGATTCCTTCGTAAATATGCAAATCTGTATGACGTGATGACCGAAGCTGTTAAGAACTACATCGAAGATGTACGCAGCGGTGATTTCCCGAATCAAAACGAACAATATTAGTACATGGAGCAAATCCGCCCGGAAGATGTGCTGTATGAAGACAATCACTTGATTGTGGTCAATAAACACGCAGGAGAAAATGTACAGGGAGATATTTCCGGAGATTTTCCCCTGGTGGAAAAGGTGCGCGAATACATTCGTCACAAGTTCGAAAAACCGGGAAATGTGTTTTGTGGTTTGATCCACCGTCTGGACAGGCCGGTTTCGGGAGGGATTGTATTTGCACGTACCAGTAAAGCGTTGACGCGGATGAATAAGCTTTTTGCAGAAAAACATCCCCGGAAAGTTTATTGGGCGGTGGTTGAAAAAGCCCCGAAGGAAAAATCAGCTTCGCTCGTCCATCACCTGGAACGTAACGAAAAGCAAAACAAGACTTACACGTATAATGAGGCGCGTAAGAATACAAAAGAGGCTCGATTAAAATACCGGCAATTAATCAGTTCCGATAATTACACCTTATTGGAAGTGGAACTGGAAACGGGACGGCATCACCAGATCCGTGCGCAATTGTCTGCAATCGGCTGTATCATTAAAGGCGATCTGAAATACGGAGCGAAACGCTCAAATCCGGATGGTTCTATATATTTGCATTCCAGAGAGTTGGAATTTGAACATCCGACAACCAAAGAGATAGT
>CBFGPJ010000308.1:0-4579 GCA_965650615.1 uncultured Fluviicola sp.
CTTCGTGAATTTCAATGTCTTCCGTGTCCGGTTCCCGGTAATTGTCCGGATCATAAACCACCGGTTTTACGGTTTCCGTCTTGATCGGTGCGGAAGGTAAAATGCGTTGTTCACCCAAATTGATATCGTGATACAGGCGATTAACAACTGCTGCCTGATCGTTTGACAAACTGAAATCTCCCTGGTGATTCAATAATTCAACAACCAGTTTTTTCAATTCGTTCAGGTCGTTTTTCATGTCGAACAGGAACTTGTACATCAGTTCGCGCTCATCGATCTTGGTTTCCTGAGCCCCAACTACTGCAGGGAAAAACTCTTCTGCTTGCGGTAAATACGATTGTAAACGTGGTCCGTCTATATCGCGTTCCTGCTCAATCACCGAAATTTGTTCTACCAGGTTCTTTAACTGGCGGATGTTTCCCGGCCAATGATAAGCGTTTAGCAGTTCAACGGCATCCGGTGTCAGTTTCACTGCCGGCATGCGGTATTTTTCAGCAAAATCGCTCGCAAACTTTCTGAAAAGCAAATAAATATCTTCCTGACGCTGACGCAATGGAGGAAGCGGGATCGGAACGGTGCTTAATCTATAAAGTAAATCTTCACGGAACTTCCCGGATTGGATTGCCCGCTGCATATTCTCATTGGTTGCCGCAACAACACGTACGTTTGTTTTGATCACTTTCGAAGAACCTACACGGATAAATTCACCCGTTTCCAATACACGAAGCAAACGGACCTGGGTCTGCATCGGTAATTCGGCAACTTCATCCAGGAAAATCGTTCCGCCGTCTGCTACTTCAAAATAACCTTGACGGCTTCCGGTTGCCCCGGTAAACGATCCTTTTTCGTGTCCGAATAATTCCGAATCAATAGTTCCTTCCGGGATCGCTCCACAGTTGACCGCGATATACTCATTGTGTTTACGGGCACTCAATTGATGAATTACCTGCGGGATGATTTCTTTACCTGTTCCGCTTTCCCCGGTTACCAACACCGAAATATCGGTTGGTGCAACTTGCATGGCAACTTCTAAGGCACGATTCAGTTGCGGGGCATTTCCAATGATCCCGAACCGTTGCTTAATTTGTTGAAGTGATAGGTTGCTCATAGTGTCTTAATTAGCGTGATTCACCAATTCGCCGATCAAAGTCGCAGAAGTACAATCCGTAATTTTAACCAATACGTATTCTCCTTTCTTTGCATTTCCTTTCGGGAATACAACCATGGAGTTTCTTCCGTCTCTTCCGCAGAAATGTTCTTCCGAACGTTTGGAAGGTCCTTCCACCAATACTTTGGCAATTTTTCCAACCTGGTTTTTATGGGAAGCAGCTGAACTTTCCAACTGTAACGCAATGATTTCTTCCAGTCGTTTTCCTTTCACATCATCCGGAACATCATCTGTAAATTTACGTTCAGCCAATGTTTTCGGTCTTTCGGAATATTTGAACATGTAAGCGAAGTCGTAAGAAACTTCTTTCATCAAAGAAACAGTCTCGTTGTGTTCTTCATCCGTTTCTCCGCAGAAACCGGTAATAATATCTGTTGAAATAGCACAATCGGGAATAATGCGTTTGATTGCTGCAATACGGTCCAAATACCATTCGCGTGAATATCCACGGTTCATGCGTTCCAGTACATTTGAATTTCCTGATTGAACCGGTAAATGGATATACGGACAAATGTTTTCGTACTTCGCCATGATTTCCAGTACATCATCCGTCATGTCTTTCGGGTGAGAAGTAGAGAAACGAATGCGCAAATCCGGGTGGATCAATGCAACCATTTCCATCAACTGAGCAAAGTTGGTCGTCGGGATCGATTCATCCTTAATCACACCTTTGCTGCTCATATTCCAGCGGTAACTGTCTACGTTTTGTCCTAACAAAGTCACTTCACGGTATCCGTTAGCGAACAGATCTTTACATTCCTGTACAATGGTTTGCGGGTCTCTTGAGCGCTCTCTTCCTCTGGTAAATGGTACAACACAGAAAGAGCACATATTGTCACAACCGCGTGTGATCGTTACAAAAGCACTTACACCTCCCTGGTCCATTCTCACAGGAGAAATGTCAGCATAAGTTTCCTCACGGGAAAGTAACACGTTTACAGCGCGCTGACCGGTTCCTACTTCATCGATCAGATTCGGAAGATCACGGTAAGCATCCGGGCCTGCAACCAAATCAACCAATTGTTCTTCTTCCAGCAATGATTGTTTCAAACGCTCAGCCATACAACCTAAAATTCCAACAACCAGGTTGGGTTGGTCTGCTTTGCGTTTTTTAAATTCAGTTAGGCGATTGCGAACACGTGTTTCGGCATTCTCCCGGATAGAGCATGTATTAATAAGGACAACATCTGCCTCGTCAATGTTTCGAGTGGTGGTGTATCCTTCTTTCGTCATAATGGAAGCAACAACTTCACTATCGCTGAAATTCATTTGACAACCATAACTTTCCACATAAAGTTTTTTGGAGCCTGTTCCGCCTTCCAGAATGATTGCTTCTCCTTGTCTGCTCTCGTCAATAACTTTATTTAAACCGTGATTCTCTAACATGCTTGAATTTTAAGAGTGCAAAAATAGTTTTTAAGACAGACATGTCAAAATGTCATGGCTTTATCTGTGTTAAATTTTTAGAAAAGGAAGGTCTTTTTTCTGTGAAATTTTGCGTTTAAAAAAAATATAAACTATAGTTTAAATAAGGACCCGGATTTTTTTCAAGCCGCGATAGCTTGTTTTTTGATTTTAAATCCATTTATATTTGCACCGATTCGAATCGGTTCGAAGCACAAAATTTAGTTGGCATGAGTAAGAATTTAGTAATAGTTGAGTCACCTGCAAAGGCAAAAACCATTGAAGGGTATTTAGGGAAGGACTTTACTGTAAAATCAAGTTTTGGACACGTGCGCGATTTGGCTTCGAAAGGATTGGCAATCGATGTGGAGAATAACTTTGCACCCGAATACGAGGTCAGTTCCGATAAGAAAGCACTGGTTGCCGAATTGAAGAAATTAGCAAAAGAATCCGATGTGGTATGGCTCGCTACCGATGAGGACCGCGAGGGAGAAGCTATTTCATGGCATTTATATGAGACACTGGGATTAGCTAAAAAAGACACGAAACGCATCACTTTCAACGAGATCACGAAAGGAGCAATTCTAAAAGCAATTGAGAATCCGCGCCAAATCAATAAACCGTTAGTAGATGCGCAGCAGGCCAGACGTGTATTGGACCGTTTGGTAGGTTTTGAGCTTTCTCCGGTATTGTGGAAGAAGGTGAGGCCAAGCTTGTCTGCAGGTCGTGTACAATCGGTTGCGGTGCGCCTGATCGTTGAACGTGAAAAGGAAATCCAGAATTTTCATGCAGAAAGCTACTTCCGTGTAACGGGTGAATTCCTGAAAGGGAAGGAGCGCATTAAAGCAGAAGTTTCCAAACATTTCGGAACGGATACAGAAGTAAATTCCTTCCTGGAGAATTGTGCGAAAGTTGATTTCAAGGTATTGGACGTTCAGCAAAAACCGGCAAAGAAAACTCCGGCATCTCCGTTTACAACTTCTACCTTGCAGCAGGAAGCTTCCCTGAAACTGGGATTCTCTGTTTCAAGAACGATGCAGGTTGCACAAAAATTATACGAAGCAGGACACATTACATATATGCGTACCGATTCCGTGAATTTATCGGAAACGGCAATGCAGGGTGCTAAAAATGAGATTCTTTCGGCTTACGGAAAAGAGTACTCGCACCCGACAAAATACACGAATAAAAGTTCCAACGCCCAGGAAGCCCACGAAGCGATTCGTCCGACAAACTTTGCCATGCATGCTTTAAGCTATGGCGAAAGAGATGAAGTGCGTTTGTATGACCTGATCTGGAAACGTGCGATTGCGTCTCAGATGAGCCATGCGGAATTGGAAAGAACAACAATTTCTATCGGAGATCAGAAACTTCCGGAGGTTTTCCAGGCAAAAGGGGAAGTGATCAAATTTGACGGTTTCCTGAAAGTATACCTGGAAACAAACTTAGACGAAGAAGAGAACGACAGTGAAACAGAAGGATTACTTCCTGCGGTTCAAGTCGGAGAAACTTTAAATCGTGATTTCATTCGTGCTACACAGCGATTTACACGACCTTCTGCGCGTTATGTGGAAGCTTCTTTGGTTAAGAAACTGGAGGAATTGGGAATTGGACGTCCTTCTACTTATGCACCAACCATTTCTACGATCCAGAAACGCGGATATGTAGAAAAACAGGAAAGAGAAGGGGAGGAACGAGCTTACCAGGTGCTGGAGCTGAAAGGTTCTGACATCAATAAGCAAACGAAGAAAGAAATCACCGGTAAAGAAAAGAATAAGTTATTCCCGACCGATATAGGAATGGTAGTAACGGATTTCCTGATCGACCATTTCGGTGGGATCATGGATTACCATTTCACAGCTGAAGTGGAAGAGCAATTCGACGAAATTGCACGCGGAAAGATGGAATGGACAGAAATGCTGAATTCGTTCTACAAACCTTTTCATGATAACGTAGAAGATACCCTGGAACATTCTGATCGTGCTACAGGAGAACGGGAGTTGGGTA
>CBFGPJ010000309.1:0-4550 GCA_965650615.1 uncultured Fluviicola sp.
GGACTTTGTAGTATTAATTAGAGCGATTACGCTGTAACTCCTAAAATTTCCGCCATTTTCGAACCGATGTGAGCAGGAGAATCAACTACATGGATTCCACACTCACGCATGATACGTTTTTTAGCTTCTGCTGTGTCATCATCACCACCAACGATTGCGCCTGCGTGACCCATTGTACGTCCTTTTGGTGCTGTTTCACCAGCGATAAATCCAACTACCGGTTTTGTACCGTTTTCTTTGATCCAGCGAGCAGCAATTGCTTCAAGGCTACCACCGATCTCACCAATCATAACGATTCCTTCTGTTTCCGGATCATTCATAAGCAATTCAACAGCTTCTTTTGTTGTTGTCCCGATGATCGGATCTCCACCGATACCGATTGCAGTTGTAATTCCCAATCCGGCTTTAGCAACCTGGTCAGCTGCTTCGTATGTTAACGTTCCTGATTTGGAAACAATACCGATTTTTCCTTTTTTGAAAACGAATCCGGGCATAATACCAACTTTCGCTTCACCTGCAGTAATTACTCCAGGACAGTTTGGTCCGATCAAACGAGCACCTGTACCTTTCAGGTATTCTTTTGCTTTCACCATGTCATTTACCGGAATTCCTTCCGTGATACAAACGATCACTTTGATCCCAGCGTTTGCTGCCTCCATAATTGCATCTGCTGCGAATGCCGGTGGAACGAAAATAATAGAAACATCAGCACCAGTTTTAGCTACTGCATCAGCAACTGTATTGAAAACCGGACGATCCAGGTGAAATGCACCTCCTTTTCCCGGAGTAACACCACCAACAACGTTTGTTCCATAATCAATCATCTGACCTGCATGGAAAGTACCTTCACTTCCTGTGAATCCCTGTACAATTACTTTAGAGTTTTTATTAACTAGAACACTCATGTTTGAGAATTTAGATTTCGTTTTTAAAATGCGATTCAAAAGTAGCGGTTTCTTTTCGTTTTAACAATGTTTTGAGTGATTTTATATTACCAAATACAGCTTTTTTTACCGATTTTTGAAAACAGGTGAAAATGAGCTTTTTAGAGTTGTCCGGACTTGTTTTTTTAAGCGGTTAATTCCAGAGAAATGTTATTTTTAAGTATTGAAACGCATAAACGTTTTGAGATTAAAAGACAATAAATCACTAATTATCCTGTTAATCAGTCATTAAAATAGAATTTATGAAAACCTCTATAACACTATTATCTCTGTTAATCACCGGAATTAGTTTCTCTCAGCAAAAAGATTCGGTAAAGACCAGTTATCCGCGGTTTATTGTAAAAATGACACACGGAATGACCAATGGCAGTGAGATTGACTTTACGAATGCGGAATGGCAACGTATGACACCCGGATTCGATATTCCCGATTCACTTACCAACTTGTTAAACGGAACGGATTATAACCCGGATGTTCATACGACTTCAGCTAATCAATATTACATGTTCTCGTTTTCTTTGGTCAATGGGGCGGATAAACAAGCCGGAAGAAAATTCCTCGCAACGACTACGTTTCATTTGGGGTACGGCCCTGAATTATCAGCAAGGAAGAGTTGGTATCATGAAGACAGACAGGTAATAGATACCTTAACTTCTAACCAAACCGGGCAGGAATTCTATATCTACGGGAACCGAAATCAAACAATTGAAAAATCATACTATTCCCGAAGTATTGTTTTTGGGCTCGGCGAGCACATTGCCACGAATCCCGATCGTTTATTCCAATTTGAAACAGGATTGGACGTATTGTGCATGATTAGTATCACCAGCGAAGTAAGCGCATCTTATTTGGATAGTTACCTGGTGGAAGGAGCACCATCGGATGGAGGATATACTTATCAGCAACCCGTATTGGATGAACCGCGGGCAGAATCTTTTTCAGGGAATACGATAGCCGGTTTAATTATGCGGGTGCCGCTCGACATGAGTTTTAAATTGTCCAGGAAAAGTCCGGTAGCAAGCAGAATGCGCATAGGGTGGGAGTTAAACCCGGGATTGTCTATGCAATTTGTAAAAGGAAAAATCAATAATGATTTCAGTATCAGTGGCGGAATGAATTTCCGTTTTGCTTTCTAGAAATTAAACTATCTGAATAAAGTCCTCAATCAGCAAGGGTTGCGGTTTTAATATACTTTTTCAATCGTTATTTCGAAAACAAGTGTTGAATTGGCAGGGATTTTATCCAGTGCATCATCACCATATCCCAATTGCGGAGGAACAACCATGCGTAATTTTGTTCCTGAAACATGGTTCAATAACCCTAATTGAAATCCACCGATCAGCCCCTTTAGATTGGATTGAAGTGGCTTCTTCGGCTCTGTTTGATCAAATCGATATCCATTGGTAAGCTTTCCTGTATATTCCAATTCCACTTCACTTCCGGATTGAATTTTTTCCGTTCCGGTGCCTTTTTCCAAAACTTCAACAATCAAACCACCATCCAGGACTTCGTAATTCCAATGATGTCTTTTGGCATATTCTTCCGCTTTTGAAATGAAGCCGTTTTTTTCTTCTTCCGAATACGTATTACAACTTAGAACGATCAGCCCGGTAAGTAAAATAAAAAATAGATTGCGCATATTAATATCTGACAGGAGTTACTTCATAGCCCTTTTTTCGGAGTAATTCAATGATACCGTTTGGTCCACCCAAATGTCCGGCACCAACTGCGAAAAAGCAGGCTTTGGTTTTCATCAATTCTTCCATTTTAGGGATCCAGTTGTGATTTCTTTTGTCGAGGAGTTCTTCTGCAGAACTACCCAGTTCATCACTTTCAAGGATTAATTTGGCGAGGCTTTCAAGATCTTGTTTGTGATAATATGTCACCATTTTTTTAAAATTATCTTCGCCTTCATGCGGATTTCGTACCGCTTCCATGATGAAGTTTGCCATTTCTTCAGCAGGAATTTTATCGAAAATCGAAATTTGATATTCTACAGTTTCCAGGCCGGTAACCGGAATTTTGTCTTGTTGGGCTTTAGACTCGATTTCCATATCGACCATGCGGATCTTTCCGGTAATCATTTTTTGAAAACTAAGCTGCATCAAGGTGAATGGTTTTCTTTTCTCAAAGCCCTTTTCAAACTGTGATGGGGTAAGACCCAATAAATCAGCACCCCAGTTCAGAACCGAATCTTTTTGTTGTGGAGTAAAAATATCGAAACAGGAACCTGAATCAAGCATCATCAACTTCATGGCCGAATTTTGATCCGAAAGATTCGCGATTTCCAGTATTATTTCGTCCGATTTGGAAATGATCTTATCCAATTTTCCCGGAAAATAATACAATGAATCAGGGATCATGTGAATTGTTCCGAACAGGTAAGAAACTTTCTTGTCTTTTCCTTTTACCTGGTACAACAGCGAATTGTTTTGTCCGAAAACAAGGCCTGAAATGAATAAAAAGATCCAGGTAAGAAAACGCATATTATTTTTCCAATGTTAATTCGGCCAGGTAATGATCGTCTTCTTCCAACACGCGAATAGCTTTTAAACCAACTTTTTTAGCAGCCTGGAATAAATTGTCAAAATCCACGTACAGCCAGTCAAACCAAGGGCCTTTTTGCTTTTTGTATTTCATTTGAAAACGGAAGTTTCCGTAGTATTCCGTATTCAGGTCTACCCAAAGCGCTCCGTCTTCATCTTCATACAACGAATGAATATCCGAAGAATCACAAAGGATCTTTCCGCCCGGATTTAACAGCGATTTTGCGTGCTCCAATGTTTTTTCCAGGTTGGATAATTTTCCTGCAATCCCGATTCCATTCATTAACATGAGAATGGTATCGTATTTTCGATCTTTTAACGAGAAGAAATTGATTCGTTCTGCATTCAGATCATTGCTTTTCAAATATTCAACTGCTCCTTCTGAAATATCGATGCAATCTACTTTGAATCCAAGGTCCTGCAGATAAGTAGCATGAATTCCAGCCCCGGCCCCTACGTCCAAAACATGTCCGCGCGCAAGAGAAAGCGCTTTTTGTTCGATCGGAGGCATTTCATCGTATTTTCTGAAAAGTACTTCCAAAGGAATGATATCGTCTTCACAAATGTCGGAGGAAACAATGATGTCTTCCGGACGTCGTTTGTCTGCGTATTCTTTGATGGCGGCACCGATCGGATCGCCGTATTTTTTTTCGTTCATTTTTCTAGACTGAAGACTTAAGACAATAGACTCAAGACAATGACAGCAAATCTGTCTTTTAGTCTTTGGTCTTGTGTCTTATAGTCTATATTAATATTCGTATTCTTCGTAGCCTGATAAATCGTCCTCGTCGTAACCGTCTCCGAAGTCTTCATCAAAATCATTGAAATCTTCATCTTCTTCATCACCAAAAAATGCATCATCCTGAACCATTTTCGAATCTTCTGGAGGAGCAGTTCCAACTGCTAATGCAATTTTAGGTTTGTCTAAGGTTTCTTCTGTGCGTTCCTGTAATTCAATTAAAAAGATCCACATTCTAAGAAAATCGTAAACAAGAATGATCTTTTGATCGGGTGCTTCCATGAAATCGCTAAGCTTAGCTTCAGACATGACACTTGTAAT
>CBFGPJ010000310.1:0-4540 GCA_965650615.1 uncultured Fluviicola sp.
ATGCGTTATCTGAGTGTTGTCTCCTTCACCATCACCGAAATCCCATTGCCATGAAACAATATTTCCCGGCGTCACATCCGTAAAAGTGATATCCTGCTCCACCAAAGCCGGATTCGGAGATGCGGTGAATGAAGCTGTAGGAATCGCATGCACATCAATCTGCTGAATAATGGTGTTGGTACATCCGAAATTGGAGACTGCCGTTAAACTTACATTGTAGATTCCACTTGCAGGGAATACAAAAGATGGATTCGCTTGTGTACTTGAACCGATTCCGTTGAAATCATATGTATAACCGGTGATCGTTCCCGAAGGAATAAATGAGGTATTCGTGAAATTGGTCGGATACGACTCGCATGCAATCGAAGCATTGAATGACGGAATCGGTAACGGATAAACTGTAACAGGCTTCATCACTGTATCCGTGCAACCGTTACTGGAAGTAACGATCATTTGTACATTGAAGTTCCCCGGGCTTGTATACGCATGCTGCGGATTCTGTGCAATGGAATTCGTATTGTCTCCGAATGACCAGGACCAGGAAGCGAGTGTTCCTGTATTTGCAACCGATGCATCTGTAAAATTCATATTACTTGCCTGACACACATTCGTGAATGTAAAATCAGCAGTTGGAATCTTGTTGAATGTAATCTGGATGGTGTCTCTATCCGGTGGACAACCGAAATTGGAAGTCGAAGTCAGGATCAAACTGATCGGTCCTCCCGAGACATCACTCACAGACGGATCATACAATCCATCCATATATGCAGGTCCCGGAATAAAAGTTCCTGTACCTAAAGTCGACCAGGTGCCGCTTGTATCTGCTCCAACGATGTTTCCGTTCAATTGTACCAACTGGTTCTGACAATATGTTTGGTCCGTACCAGCATTTACCTGTGGTGGAGTAACAAAAGTTACTCTCATGGAATCCTGTGCAATCGGACAAATACCTGTTGTCGATAAAATGACATCAATGAAACCATTGGTAATATCAACCGGAGAAATGGTATAGAATGTATTTAAGTTCGCCGGATTTGAAATGGTTCCGAAGCCGGAAGTAGTCCATTGGGTTGCAAATCCGGAGGTAACTGTTCCGGTCAAATTCAATGTCGGATTATTGGAACATAGGGAATCCATTGAAGTGATTGTTACAACCGGGAAATCGATGATCTGGATTTCAAGGCTGTCCATCACTGCCAGACAGTTTCCATTATTCGTAGATTCCAGGTACAACATCACCAATCCATCTGAAATATCAGCAGATGACAATACATAATTTGCATTCAGGTTTGTTTGAGATGGCGAAAATCCACCCGTTCCGTCAGCAGACCAGGTACCGGTTGTTGTGATTCCGCTTATAATTCCGTTCAAAGCTACATCTGTCGTGTTGGAGCACACCAGCTGATCTGCACCTGCATCAATAAACGGTGCTTCCGTAAAGTAAATAACGACCGTATCCTGCTTATTCGGACAGGAGAAGAAACTTCCCGCCGTAGTATACAAAAGGACTACACTATCTGCAGCTAAATCTGCCGGAGAAGGTGTATACGTTGTTGACGGAGAACCTACATTTCCAAAAGCCCCTCCATTTCCCCCGCTCCATGTAGCAGCAGCCGAATAAGCAAACGTTCCGGTAATCGGCACGGCACCTACATTATTCTTACAATATGAATCATCGGTCCCGGCATTTGCCTCAGGCGATTGAATAAAGTTTACGACCATTGTATCTCTCACGGGATCACAGTTTCCGGTGGAAGAAAGCACAAAAGTCAAAGTCCCTTGCGTATAATCGGACGCCGATGGAACATACGAAGTAGACAAATCGACGTCATTCACAAAGGAGCCTGCCCCATTAATCACAGACCATTGTCCTGTAGTTGCTCCACCTTCAACAGAACCGTTTAGCAGGACAGATGGATCTCCATTACACAGTGTGGTATCGTTTCCGGCTTTCACATATACTTTTCTATTAAATGCAGACATGTAGTGATAATAGCATCCGGTACTTGATCCCCCGTTGATTACTCCCATTCCGAAATAGTCCGAAGAGTTGGTAAGCAAATTGGACGAACCCGCCGGAATGTCTGTTGTATTGAATGTGATCTGTGCACCGCTCCAAAAACCTCCTGTTCCGGGAACCGGATTAAAAACTGATCCGGGAACAAGTGTAGCACTTCCGTTTAACAGGAAATTATTGATCGCAGAAGTCGGACATAGTATATTCAGAATAAACGTTTGCGCATTTGTCCGGGTAAAACTCACCTGGTTCGAACCTGCACAGTTGATTGGCGGCAATAGCGCTTCTCCAACTTCACACCCGAATCCGGATGCCTGAAGTACATACACGTTTTTATCCGCATCCACATAAGCCAGGGTTTCCGTAGCCGTAAGCACGTATTTCCAGGTATCTCCCTGGTTCAGCAGTTGTGAAAATGTTCCAAGTGATGTCGTAACTGTTACCGAAGTGAAGTTTTGTGTCGCCACGATGAAAACTCCTTCCTGCGAGTTTGCAAACATATTTCCTCTGTTAACGATGTAATTGGTCCCAACCACATCAACAGGAACGATCTGGTCTCCCATCAGGTCACGGCATCCTCCTCCGGAATTGGTCACGGAATCATCCGAAACCGTAACAGCAATCGGCTTGTCCGAAACAACAATTGTTCCACCCAGGTTGTTTCCGGCAGTATTGGTTACCTGTGAAGTATTCTCCACTGTATAGGTTTGTCCTCTGTTCAACATCACCGAATAGGTAATTCCCGCCGGGTGACCTACCACAGTTGCTTTTGGTGTAATCCAAACAGTGGTGTTATCTTCTGTTGCCACGATGCAGATCATGGATTTCGGCTGGATCGGTGCATAATTACCGTTTATCCAGGTATTCTGAAACGGACAGACAAACTCGGTTCCCACCGCATTCTGACCTTTAAGGGAATACGTTTCCGGGTTATTTCCGCCTGTTACTACTTCGTAAACAACAGTTACGAGCGTATCTGCTTCGATCTTGATCCCGTAATTCAATATGTTATCAGCAGGTTTTGATTCCAGGGTGTTTACAATGGAAGTCAGGAAATGGGAATTCAGTGAATTTGCAGGAACTACAAAAGTAGAATCATAGGTTCCGGCAGGCTGATAAACACGCACAGTTGTGGGTGCATTGAAAGTAGAAATGCGCAGTACCAATGGTGTATTTCCGGCGTGGCTGGGTGTTACCCATGGTGCAGCAAACCAAAATATTGAGTCAATCTGACCTTTACTTTCGAACGATCCGACTGTAAAAATCAAAGCGAGTAGCAGTATTATCCGACGTAATTTCATAAGCTCTAAATTCATCCTACTGTTTATTCTTATCGATTTCCTTTTGGATATCTTCCAGAATACTATTATTCAATTTATCATCTTCCTCCTCTAATGAAGGCCTGTTTTTCGTAATTATAAATGAGATCCCGATTTCATGCGAACCGGCACTGTATTTTCTCAATTTGGTATAACTGTAATCGTATCCGTAGGTAATCGCCAAGCGATTTTTTAACCTGACACCCAGGAAAATTCCCAGTGCATCATTCGTTCTGAAGTTCAATCCGCCAAAGAATTTATCCTTATAGGATAATTGAGCCAAAACAGACAATTGTGCAGGGACCGGTTTGGTATATCTGAACAAAATTGCAGGTCTTAATTCCCAGTTCTTTTTAAACAGGAATTTATACGAAGTCATTAAGGTATAGTGGAACTGTAAATTCTGATTGTATGAATTCAGATTCAGTTTTTTCCCGATCAGGTGATCGATTGTTCCGCTAAACTCAAATTTGTCGCTGTATAATCTGAATCCGGTATTGATATCAAATGCGTTCCCGGAGTAGCTGTTTCCGATGAAGATCGGATCTCCTTCGTCAGCAATTACAGCATCATACAAACGAACGCGGTATTGAACAAACCCAGGACGAAGTCCCAATCCGATTTTCCACATCTTGCTCATCTTAATCTGATACCCATAATTCAGGTAAATCCCTGTTTTTCCAACTAAACCAGTTTGTTCAGTCAGCAATTGCACTCCGTAACCATGCTTTGCTTTGTTC
The DNA here is from genome assembly GCA_965650615.1 of uncultured Fluviicola sp. Taxonomy (GTDB): domain Bacteria; phylum Bacteroidota; class Bacteroidia; order Flavobacteriales_D; family Crocinitomicaceae; genus Fluviicola. Next base: position 4,077 of record CBFGPJ010000310.1, read on the forward strand.
TTGAATGATCCATGAAAGTTTAAATAGAAGTTCCGGGGAGCATCTTTAAATCCGACCCATTGATTTCTATTGTAAAAACTGACTTCATGGTAATTCGTGCTCCCTACATATGCAGGAGAGTAATGCAAAGGGTTTGCGAGCACATTTGTAAATAGGCTTTGTTGCTGTCCGAATGAAACAAAGAACAGCGTAACAAATAAACTTGTAATTAAATTCTTCATCTTAATCTCGTTTTCTTAACACCATTAGCACTCCTTTGTATATATCCGGATCAGCATTTGCATTCAGCTGAATCACAAACAGGTAATTTCCATCCGGAACCGGTTCACCTTTATAAGTACCATCCCACGGAGTTTGATAACCGTCGGATGTAAAGACTGTTTGGCCCCACTCGTTGTAAATCTCAACATGTGCATTCGGATAAGCCAGTTCCAGGAACTCAAGCTTCCATACATCATTCGAAC
>CBFGPJ010000311.1:0-4518 GCA_965650615.1 uncultured Fluviicola sp.
TTTGGCCTTGAGTGCTTCATTCCGGATTTGAATTTTGGCAAAATCAGTTTCGGGATTCGCAATAAAAATACGCGCATCAACACGTGTCATTTCTACATAGCTGAATGCCAGGGCAGAAAAACCAAAAGACAATAAGAATGTTAATCTGAATTTCATATTCCAAAGATAAAAATGGTAATATCAATAACAAAGGAGGGGCGCGATTAATCGCGCCCCTCCTTTGTTCAACAGGATTTCTGTCTATTTTTTCGCAGCTTTCGTTTTTCCTTTTTCAATGGAAATTTTCAAGCCTGTATTTGCTTCATCAATATCCAATACAATTGTATCTCCTTCATGCAGATTTGCTTTGATAATCTCTTCTGCCAACGGATCTTCAATATATTTTTGGATTGCTCTTTTCAGCGGTCTTGCTCCAAATTTCTCATCGTATCCTTTGTCTACAATGAAATCCTTCGCTTTTTCCGTCATCGAAGCATGGTATCCCAATACAGCAATACGATCGAATAATTTCACCAATTCCAGGTCAATGATCTTGTGGATACTTTCTCTGGTCAATGAATGGAAAATGATCATATCATCAATACGGTTCAGGAATTCCGGAGCAAATGCTTTTCTCAATGCGTTCTGGATAACAATTTTCGCATTGTCATCACGCTGTTCTGTTTGAGACTTCGTTCCGAAACCTACTCCAGTTCCAAAATCTGCCAACTGACGCGCACCGATATTTGATGTCATAATCAAAATGGTATTTTTAAAGTCGATCTTACGACCCAAACCATCCGTCATGTGTCCGTCATCCAATACCTGAAGCAATAAATTGAATACATCCGGGTGTGCTTTCTCGATCTCATCCAACAAAATGATGGAATAAGGCTTACGTCTTACTTTTTCAGTCAACTGTCCACCTTCTTCATATCCAACGTATCCCGGAGGCGCTCCGACTAAACGGGAAATCGAGAATTTTTCCATGTATTCCGACATATCAATCCGGATCAATGCATCTTCCGTGTCAAAAAGGTATTTCGCCAAAACCTTTGCAAGTTGAGTTTTACCGACACCTGTTGGCCCTAAGAAGAAGAACGAACCGATCGGTTTATTCGGGTCCTTCAATCCGGCTCTGTTTCGTTGAATCGCTTTCACCACTTTTTCAACCGCTTCATCCTGACCGATCACTTTCCCCTGAAGTTCATCAGCCATTGTAGCCAATTTACCCATCTCGGTTTGAGCGACACGTGTCACAGGAATTCCGCACATCATGGAAACAACTTCCGCAACATCTTCTTCCGTTACCACAACTCTTTTCGCCTTGGAATCCTCTTCCCAACGTTTTTTAGCCTCTTCCAAACGGTCCTGAAGTTTGCGTTCGGAATCACGTAATTCAGCAGCTTTTTCGTATTGCTGAGACTTAATTACCTCATTTTTTTGGTCTTTCAACTCTTCAATTTCCTGTTCGATATCAATAATATCCTGCGGAACATTGATGTTTGTAATGTGAACACGTGAACCAACTTCATCCAGCGCATCAATTGCCTTATCCGGTAAATGACGGTCCGTAATATAACGCTCAGTCAATTTCACACAAGCAGCAAGCGCTTCATCGGTGTAAGTAACCATGTGGTGATCTTCGTAACGCTCCTTAATATTATTCAGGATCTGGATCGTTTCGTCAATGCTTGTGGGTTCGATCAATACCTTTTGGAAACGACGCTCTAAAGCACCATCCTTTTCAATGTACTGTCTGTATTCATCCAACGTGGTAGCACCGATTGCCTGCATTTCGCCACGTGCCAAAGCCGGCTTGAACATGTTTGAAGCATCCAGTGAACCACTTGCTCCGCCCGCACCGATAATGGTATGGATCTCGTCGATAAACAAAATGATATCCGGATTCTTCTCGATTTCAGACATTACTGCCTTCATACGCTCTTCAAACTGACCGCGGTACTTTGTACCTGCAACCATGGAAGCCAAATCCAGGGAAATAATTCGTTTATTGAAAAGAACACGGGAAACTTTGCGCTGGACAATTCTCAATGCCAATCCTTCTGCAATGGCACTTTTTCCAACTCCCGGTTCACCGATCAAAATCGGGTTATTCTTTTTTCTTCGTGACAAGATCTGAGACACGCGCTCAATTTCTTTTTCACGTCCTACAATCGGATCAAGCTTTCCAGCTTCGGCCATTTTCGTTAAGTCACGCCCGAAATTATCCAAAACCGGTGTTTTAGATTTAGGGTCAGTAGCTTTTCTCTGGCTCGCTCCAAATGTTTGATCATCATCTTCCGAAGATGACATTTCTGCTCTTGGTAATTTATTTTCGTCGACCATGTTTTCTAATTCCTCGTGAACTGTATTATAATTTACTCCGTAGCGGTTTAGCACCCTGCAAACTACGGAATCTTCATCCTTTAGCATCGAAAGTAACAAATGTTCGGTTCCAATCATAGGGCTCTTGAACAATTTAGCTTCCAAATATGTAATTTTTAACAAACGTTCTGCTTGTTTTACCAGAGGTATATTCGCCCCGACCGGCGAATTCGATTTTGATGCCTCCAATAATGGTTTTTCTAATTCCGCTTTTAACTTTTGAAGATCCAGGTTGAATCCGGTAAGGATCCGCACGGCATTCCCCTCTCCCTCACGCAAGATTCCAAGCAAGAAATGTTCTACCCCAATAAAGTCATTCCCCAAACGCAAAGCTTCTTCTCGACTGAAGCTAAGTACGTCTTTTACACGGGGTGAAAATTTCGCTTCCATAACTATCTTAATTTAAGATTCAGGTACAACAAGTGCACCATACAAATATACAAACACATTAAATGTTAATAAGTACATCGAAATAGCATTTTTTCACCACTTTTTGTTAGTAAAAATCCGTTTACCACCCTTTTTTGTAGTTATAAAAAAGCTAATTTCGGAACTTGCTTTTAGCACGCAAATTTCGTGCATAATTTAAAACTATGACAAGATGGCAGATGGAGAAAAGATAATCCAGATTAACATCGAAGATGAAATGAAATCGGCGTACATCGATTATTCGATGTCCGTAATTGTATCCCGTGCACTTCCTGATGTACGTGATGGGTTTAAACCGGTACACCGCCGCGTATTATATGGTATGCAAGATTTGGGAGTTTATTCCAATCGACCGTACAAAAAGTCAGCTCGTATTGTAGGAGAGGTATTGGGTAAGTATCACCCGCATGGTGACAGCTCAGTATACGACACCATGGTTCGTATGGCACAGGATTGGTCTTTGCGCTATCCTTTGGTTGACGGACAAGGAAACTTCGGATCTGTTGATGGTGACAGTCCTGCAGCAATGCGTTATACCGAGGCTCGTTTACGTAAGATTGCCGAGGAGATGCTGGATGATCTGGACAAAGAAACGGTTGACTTCGCACCAAACTTTGACGACTCCCTGCAAGAACCAACTGTTTTACCGTCCAAGATTCCTAACTTGTTGGTAAACGGAGCAAGTGGTATTGCGGTAGGTATGGCAACAAACATGGCCCCTCATAATTTAGGAGAAGTCGTTGACAGTATTATTGCTTACGTTGACAATAAGGATATTGAAGACGAAGAATTATTGCATTATGTCAAAGCACCTGACTTCCCGACAGGAGGTATTATTTACGGTGTTGACGGTGCACTTGAAGCGTTACTGACAGGTCGCGGACGTGTTGTTATTCGTGGAAAAGCGGAAATTGAAGAGTCAGGAGGAAGAGAACAGATCATTGTGACTGAGATTCCTTACCAGGTGAACAAAGCAGAAATGATCAAAAAAACTGCTGAACTGGTAAATGACAAAAAGATTGAAGGAATTTCTGACATTCGTGACGAATCTGATAGAAATGGTATGCGTATCGTTTTTGAATTAAAACGTGAAGCAATTCCGAATGTCGTTTTAAACAAATTATATAAGTATACCGCACTTCAAAGTTCCTTCTCTATCAACAATATCTGTTTGGTAGACGGAAGACCGCGTTTGTTGAACTTAAAGGAAATGATTGTCGAATTCGTGAAATTCAGACATGATGTAGTAGTTCGCAGAACGAAATATGAATTGCGTAAAGCTGAAGAGCGCGCACACATCTTAGAAGGTTTGATCATTGCTTCTGACAATATCGATGAAGTAATCGCAATGATCCGCTCGTCAAAAAGCCCGGAAGAAGCACGCGAACGTTTGATGGAGCGTTTTTCATTATCCGACATTCAGTCCCGTGCGATTGTTGAAATGCGTTTACGCCAATTGACAGGACTGGAGCAAGACAAATTACGTGCTGAATATGCGGATTTGATGGCTTTAATCGCTGATTTGAAAGATATTTTGGAGCGTGAAGAGCGCAGAATGCAGATCATCAAGGATGAATTGATTGAAATCCGTACGAAATACGGTGATGCACGTCGTTCTCAAATCGAGTATTCTGCTTCTGAAATGAAGATTGAAGATTTGATTCCGGATGAAGAGGTTGTTATTACCATTTCACATGCGGGATATATCAAGCGTACAAACCT
>CBFGPJ010000312.1:0-4511 GCA_965650615.1 uncultured Fluviicola sp.
GAATTTATCGATATTTAAACCACATTCGTAATTGTTTTTCACTTCACGAACATCGTCTTTAAAACGTTTCAATGATCCAAGAACTCCGGTATGAATTACAATTCCATCACGGATAACACGAATCTTGGAAGTACGCTTGATAATTCCATCCATTACATAACATCCTGCGATCGTACCTACTTTCGTGATTTCGAATGTTTCGCGGATCTCTGCTGTTCCGATTACTTTCTCTTCGATATCCGGAGACAACATTCCTTCCATTGCAGCTTTCAATTCATCGATCGCCTTATAGATTACAGAATACAAGCGAATATCAATTTGTTCCTGTTCTGCCAGTTTACGTGCAGAAACAGAAGGTCTTACCTGGAATCCGATCACGATCGCATCTGATGCAGACGCTAAGTTCACATCGGCTTCGGTAATTGCACCCACTCCTTTGTGGACGATATTCACTTGAATTTCTTCTGTTGAAAGTCTCAATAATGAATCGGATAATGCTTCGATTGATCCATCCACATCCCCCTTCACGATCAAATTCAATTCCTTGAAGTCTCCGATCGCCAAACGACGACCGATCTCGTCCAACGTAATGTGCTTATTCGTACGAAGACCTTGTTCACGGTACAACTGTTCGCGTTTCGTAGCAATGGCTTTCGCTTCACGTTCGTCATCCATTACGTGGAATGTATCTCCCGCTGAAGGTGCACCGTTAATTCCTAAAACAGATACCGGTTGTGCAGGACCCGCTTCTTTCAAAGCTGTTCCCTTTTCATCATGCATAGCACGAACGCGACCGTAGTTACGTCCAACCAATACCACATCTCCGACTTTCATTGTTCCGGCATGTACCAGCATATTTGTAACGTATCCTTTTCCTTTATCCAAAGAAGATTCGATCACGGTACCAACTGCATTTTTGTTTGGATTTGCACGTAAGTGAAGGATTTCTGCCTCCAACAATACTTTATCCAACAAGGCATCAATATTTAAATTCTGTTTTGCAGAAATTTCCTGACACTGGTATTTTCCACCCCATTCTTCCACCAGGATATTCATAGCGGAAAGTTGTTCGCGGATCTTATCAGGGTTTGCACCCGGCTTATCAATTTTATTGATCGCAAATACCATTGGTACGTTTGCTGCCTGTGCGTGAGAAATTGCTTCTTTTGTTTGAGGCATTACGTCATCATCGGCAGCAACAATGATAATTGCAACGTCAGTTACCTGAGCACCACGAGCACGCATCGCTGTAAAGGCTTCGTGACCAGGTGTATCCAGGAACGTCATTTTGCGGCCATCTTTCAAAGTCACCGAATAAGCACCGATATGCTGTGTAATTCCCCCGGCCTCACCAGCGGTTACATTTGCATTACGGATCTTATCCAATAAGGAAGTTTTACCGTGGTCAACGTGTCCCATTACTGTAATAATCGGCGGACGCTCAATCAGGTCTTCTTCTTTATCTTCCACTTCCGGAATTGCTTCCTGAACATCTGCGGAAACGAATTCTGTTTCAAATCCAAATTCTTCAGCAACGATTTGAATGGTTTCAGCATCCAAACGCTGGTTGATCGAAGCAAAAATTCCCAGGGACATACAAGCTGAAATAACTTGCGTCGGGGAAACGTTCATCATAGATGCCAATTCCGACACCGTAACGAACTCTGTCAACTTCAAGATTTTTTCTTGCAGTTCTGCTTCCATTTGTTCCAATTCACGACGTTGTGCACGATCATCACGTTTTGCACGACGATTCTTGGATGCTTTCGATTTACCTCCCTGAGAAGATAAACGAGCCAATGTATCTTTAATTTCTTTTTGGATATCCTGTTCAGAAACTGCCGGTTTATCAATCGGCCCTCCTTTACGGAAGTTGTTTCCTCCACGGTTGAAATTTCCTCCACTCGGGCGGTTTCCTCCCTGGCCTTGTCCGCCAGGACGATTTCCTCCGCCTTGTCCTCCCTGACCTCCTTGCGGATTAGTTCCCGGAGTTTTTGCAACGTCCACTTTCTTGATACGCTTGCGTTTCTTGCGGTCATCACCCGGACGGGAAGATCCAACGGATTTTGGTTTTTCAACCGGTAATTCAATCTTTCCAAGCACCGTAGGTCCGGACAATTTTTGTCTTTCTACACGGATTGTTTCTATTTCTTTCGGAGCTTCAGGTTCCGGAGCCTCAGCCGCGGCTGGTTTTGCTTTCACCTCTTCTTTTTCAGGAGCAGCCGGTGCAACCGGAGGTTTCGGGTAATCGCTTTTATCGATTGGTCCGTCCTCTTTTTTGCGTTTGTCCGGTCTTGTTTTGGTATTCAACTTATCAAGGTCGATCTTACCAATTACCTGAATTCCCCCATCAGCAGCCTGAGCGGCTGGTTCTTCCTGAACCGGGGCTTTCTTTTCTTCAGCTGGTTTCTCAACAACAGGTTCAGTAACTTCTACTTTTTCCTCTGCTTTTGGAGGTTGTGCCATCGCTGAAGCTGTAGGCGACATGCGATCAACTTTCGGAGTAACAACAGGTGCAGTTTTTGCCGGCTCTGATGCGCTGCTATCAAAATCATCCTCGCCTTCCTGAGACTTCGGTTCATCTTTGATATCGCGCAAAGTAATCGTCTCGCGCTTCTCTCTTTTAACTGCCGTCATTTTGGATTGCTCCTTTAAATTTTGGTCAGCCGCAAATTGAGTGCGCAACATATCATACTGCTCCGGATCCAACTTCGTATTTGGATTGGAGTCAATAGCCTGCCCCTTCGACGCCAAAAAGTCGACGATCGTAGAGATCCCTACATTCAATTCTCCTGCTGCTTTTCCTAAACGCTGTGTTTTACCAGACATATATTATTTGCTTCTTTTAATTAATGTTCAACCTTCCATCTGCCGTAGCTGATGGGGATTGAACCCATTTCGCTGTGTAAAGATAGTTAGTGTTAACCAGATTTAGGTGAAAATCGGTCAGGTATTTTTTACCTGACCGAAATCACACCTTGTTTTATTATTGAAAGTATTACTTTTCCTTCGCATGCGCAATTTACTATTACGCTTCCTCAGTCTTCATCTGCCGCAACAGATTCTTATTCAAACTCTGAACGAAGGATACGCAATACTTCCTGAATTGTTTCTTCTTCCAAATCTGTACGCTGAACTAAATCTTCCACTGTCAATTCCAATACAGATTTCGCTGTATCACAACCAACTGCTTTCAATTCATCCAGGATCCAGCTGTCGATTTCATCTGCAAATTCTTCTAAGTCAACATCTTCATTGTCAGACTCGCCATCACGGAATACGTCAATTTCATATCCGGATAATCTTCCTGCCAAACGGATATTGTATCCTCCTTTTCCAATTGCCAAAGAAACCTGGTCCGGCTTCAGGAATACGCTTGCACGCTTTTCTTCCTCATCGATTTCGATGTTGGTAATTTTTGCCGGAGACAATGCACGTTGAATGAATAATTTCGGGTTGTTTGTGAAGTTGATCACGTCAATGTTCTCATTGCGCAACTCACGAACGATTCCGTGGATACGGGAACCCTTCATACCAACACATGCTCCAACCGGGTCAATACGGTCATCGTATGATTCAACTGCTACTTTTGCTCTTTCTCCCGGTTCGCGAACGATACGTTTGATGGTAATCAATCCGTCGAATACTTCAGGAACTTCCAATTCGAATAAACGCTCCAGGAATTCCGGTGCGATACGCGAAAGGATAATTACCGGCGAGCTGTTACGCATATCTACTTTCGAAACAACTGCACGAATGGATTCACCTTTCTTGAAATAGTCGGAAGGAATCTGCTCTGATTTCGGAAGGATTAACTCATTATTCTCATCATCCAATACCATGATTTCTTTCTTCCAAACCTGGTAAACTTCACCAGTGATAATTTCACCGATACGCTCCTTGTATTTCTTGTACAAATGGTCTTTCTCCAATTCCAAAATACGGGAGATCAGGTTCTGACGAAGCGACAAGATATTTCTGCGTCCGAAATCTGCAAAACGGAATTCTTCCGATACTTCCTCACCGATCTCAAAATCAGGCTCGATTTTAATTGCATCCGAATAAGCGATCTCCGTGTTTTGATCTTCGACCTCACCATCCGCAACAATCTCCTTGTTTACGAAAATCTGAACGTCTCCTTTATCAATGTTTACAATCACATCGATGTGCTCATCCGTGTTGAATTTTTTCTTCAACATTGCACGAAATACGTCTTCCAAAACGTGTTGCATCGTTTGTTTGTCGATGCTCTTGAGTTCTTTGAACTCGGAAAACGATTCTACTAGTTCCAAGCTGTTCATAGCTTCTTATTTAAATGAAATAACAATTTTTGCTTCGTTTATATCTGAAAAGGCGATCTTGTTTTCAATCACCACCAGTTCCTTTTTCTTCTTGCCTTCGATCAACTGTTTTTCTTCCCGTTTCAGGGTCACTCCGGCATCGTCAACAGCAATCAAAGTTCCTGTTGTTTTTTCTTTTGATTTCAATTTTACATCCAGGTCGCGACCGAT
>CBFGPJ010000313.1:0-4503 GCA_965650615.1 uncultured Fluviicola sp.
GGTTGGTAAAAACCGGTGCCTGGGCTTGCAATTCTTCGTGCACGATCCCATTCGAAAGGTGGAACAGGAGGTATTTTCCATTATCACCTTTGTAAACAGTTCCTGAATCTGATTTGACTGTTTTCAGGATTTCAGGATTTGTATAATCATGAATCGTAATGCCGTAAAAAGTGTTGTTTTTCCCGGATTTTACTTTGATTGCATACCCGTCAATTTCATGGGAGTAGGAGCCGGGAGTAAGCAGCATTCCGACTTTCGTTTCCTGGATATCAAAAATGATGGTGTGCCATTTCAGATTTGCGACCGGAATGACATAATTCGAAAAGAAAAAAGTCGCAGTGGCGATCAACACGACTGTTTGTGTTAACGGCCTCAGGATTCTGAAAAGAGACAAGCCGGAAGATTTCAATGCGGTTAACTCATTGTTTTCTGCCAGGTTTCCTAAGGTCATGATCGAACTTAAGAGAATGGCCAGCGGAAGCGCGAGTGGGATCAGGCTGGCAGAAACGTAAAACATCAACTCGATGATCACAGCCACGCTTAATCCTTTTCCCATCAAATCATCGATATACACCCAGGTGAACTGCATGATCAGCATCACCATCGAAATGAAGAAGGTCACTACAAAGGGACCTGCGAAGGATTTTATGCTAAAAACAGTGAGTCTTTTCAAAGTGTAACCAGTTTGTTAGCGAATCGGATTTTAAATCTTCCGGATGCGTTTTGTAATGGTTTGTCCGCTAGTTGTAGTCATACGTACCAGGTAGATTCCCTGATCGAAACGCTCCATGGAAATCGGATTTGCCTTCTCCTGGGAATAGATCAGCGCTCCGGCCATGTTGTAAACAGCAACGGACTCCAGGTTTTTAGAGGAAAAATGAATCTGATCGCTTGTCGGGTTCGGATAAACCGTTACATCGGTTTGGATGGATTGTTCCTCCAATGCCAATGGATCGTCTTTGCGTACATTCACACTGTCAACAAACAAATTGAAACCACCTTGTGTTTGCAAATTAAAAGCGATGTATACCGTTTCACCATTATTAAAGCCCATTTCGCTCAGGTTTACCTCATGCTGGGTCCATTCTTCCCATTCAAACTCCACACGTAAAAGAAGGCTGTCGAAGCTGGAGATCTGTGCGTCTGTAGTAGAAAGATATACCTCGTAAGTATCCGGATAACTTGGGTCGAAAGAACGGGCATTCCACTTCAGGTAATTTCCAAAAGTTCCTATAGTAATGGGAGGACTGATTAACCAGCGATTTGCCGGTTGAGCAACTGTAAAATAAGAAGTTGCAGCAGCTACCGTATCCGAAGTGTTATTCGGGTCTGCCAGTGCTATCCATGCTTCAGGAACCTGGAATTGTGATTCGATTTCGGAGTATGAATCCACTTTTACAGTTGTCCAGCTTGCAGGAATTCCCTGTTGGAAATCCTCATCCAAAAGCGTGGTTTGAGCATGGGCAGAAAGCGCTGAAATTAAAACGCCTGAAAAAAGAGCAATTTGTTTTAACATAAGACAAAAATACAAAGACTTTGGCTACATTGCCAGATTTATCAAGATATCCTTAAATTCCTGGTAAAAGGCATCGAAATGAATTAAACGATCAGCTAAAAAGTTTATTATTTCCGGGTGATCTTCGGGCTTGTAAAAATTGAGGTCGGAACGTTCCCATATGATGCGGTTAAATACCGGAACAACAGGTGTGCTGGCGTTTTCAATCCAAATACCATCGGTTCCCATTTCACTTTCCAAAACGATCTTCAGTTCGTATAATTGTTCCCACAGGATCTGGCGAACCCCTGCATCTTTTGCCTGGATATCAAAGGTCAAACGAGCACCTTTTGCATCTGCATCCACGCGGATATAGATGTCTTTTACTTCGGAAGGATAAGCGAGCCAGTTCATTCTGCGACCGTTTGAAGAACGGATTTTCTGCATGTGGGCCTTGAATTGGTTCCAGAAATTGATTTTCAGCTGCTTCAGTTCTTCTTTGGAATACATGTATCGGAAACTTTGGAGCAAAGATAGAATTGTATTTGGGGGATGGAAGTTATTTATGGTTAAAAGTTGGTGAATCGGATTAGAAAATGTGACTATTGAAAAGGTTGACGTAATGTTGCAATATTACGTCAACCAGAATATGGGGTGTTTTTAAATAGTTGATTTTTAACAGTTTAAAGCTTGGTGTAATAACGCAATATTACGTCAGAACATTAAAATACCACAAAGAAGAGAAAGCGCAACTTTCGAAAACCAAGTCCCCATCTGACAAAGATGAATTACCAAAGGAATGTTTGTGTGCTTTCTCTCCTTGCGGTTCAAATAAACGAGTTTCGATCAATTTTCTTAGAATTTTCTTCTTGAGAATTGATCTTTCAGTCATTGATTATTTTATTCAAATAACAACTTACGTGTTCCCACAAGTCCTGTTTTCGTGTGCACTTTCAGGATCGCAACTCCTTTATAATCCCAATCAAGAGTTATTTGTGAGATTCCCTCTGAAATTTTGCCCTGATGGAGCATTCTTCCGTCAAGAGAAACCAATTGAATAGTTGCAGCTTCTTCCAGGTTCACCAGGAAATGATTGTTTGAAACCGGGTTCGGATAAGCTGTAAACTCCGGTTCTTCCGAAAATGCTTCTACAGCCAGGTTGCTCGTCGGTCCGAAAGCGATCTGTAAGAGGTAAATACTTCCTTTCGTTGCACCTCCAACCGGATTGCGGTATCCGGTCAGTAAGATCTTATTGTCATTGGTCAGGTCTACATCCATGAAATTTGCAAGTTTCCCGTTCCAACCCGAAGTTCCTACAATTCCGTGATCAAAGATCATGTAACCGTTTCCGTTGAAAGCGGTATTGAGTTGTCCCTGGTTGGTCATGCTGACGATCAATCCTTTATTCTGAAAATTCCCGCCAACGAAATCCGTTGTATATCCGCAGATCAGGAATTCATTCGGACTTTTTTCAATGATCTTATTGAAGAACGTTGCGCTGTCTTCCGGGAAATCGAAATTGGTGAATCCATTCGGAATACCCGGGTCCATACTTCCGGTATTGGTTACAAATGCCACAAATCCCCTGTTTACCTGTCCGTATCCGCCAAAATCCAATGGTGAATAGTAGGAATTTACCGGCATGTTGTAGCCTGCAACCACTAATTTGTTCATACTTGTTAAAGCAATTGAAAACGGTTTGTCGGTATTATCTGTCCCGAAACTGAATACTCCGCCTGTTCCGAATGCGGGATCCAATGCTCCGCCCGGAGTCAATTTGAAGATCGCATTATCTGTGAAGTTAGTCGAATCATACGTCATCGTAGGCTGGTCCCAGGTATCGGTGATCAAGAGCCCGTAAGCTTCTCCGTTCGGTCCGATCGCCATATCGATAAATTGTGAACGTGGTACATTTGTTAATGAAAATACACCGTTCGTTCCATAAGTATTATCGGGGAAACCATTTGAATTCAGTCGCACAATAGCGGGTAAGCCGCTTGGTCCGCGTCCACCGACCATGAATTTTCCGCTCGGAAGAATGTGCAATCTTTTCGGAATGGAATACATTCCGCTGGTCCCGAATACGTCGTTGGTGAGGATATGTCCGTTAACACCGAAAGTAGAATCCAGGGTTCCGTTTGTTTTGAAACGCATCATCACGAATTGGCTTGCTCCGCACACACCATTGGTACAATATTTTGATTCACCGACCATGACAATTTTTCCATCAGACTGGATCTCAACGTCATAACCGATACTTGTTTGTCCGCAAAACGTTTTGGCGGCACCGTTTACTCCGAAAGTAGGGTCCGGCATTCCATTTGGCAAGTAACGATAAATGTACATCCAGAGGTCGGAAGTCACGTTGGGATCGCGGGCCAGGACCGTTACAATTTTTCCATCCGGCTGAATAGCAGAAGCATAGCCGGATCCCAGGTTTCCTTCACTATTGGAATTGGGGCCGAGGTAGGGGAGGTAACCGTTGGAATTGAACGTAGAATCGATGTGTTGCGCATGTGAATGCATCGCAAGAACCGACACACATGCCAGGAATGCAAGTAAAATCTTCTTCATATAATAGTATTTAGTATTGGGTTTTGAAGAAGACTTGGATTTTACCGGAAAGGTTTGCTGTCAGGAAGGAAAATCCGTGAAATACATAGAATTTTAACTAAAAAGAGGGAAAAATGACTCTATTTAACATAATCAGTCGGTATTTAAAAATTACATGCAACATTCAGCATGTTCAATTTCCAGGTGTCTGATTTCCAATTCGTCCATTATGTTGTTCTTTTCAATTTGTTGTTGCTGTAATTCAATAGACCTGATTTTATCCTCAAATTCCGCTTGTCTCAGGCTTTGCTCAGCATCCGACAGATCCCCGGGATTTGTGGATTCGTATTTCAGGACGATTTGTTCGAATTGTTCTTTGAGTTGTCTTTTTTGATTGGACCGGTGTTTGATCTCCGTACGAAGTTTTTCAATCTTCTGATTGATTTTCAGCTTGC
>CBFGPJ010000314.1:0-4496 GCA_965650615.1 uncultured Fluviicola sp.
CTTTTCGGGGTAGTAGTTGGTCTACTAGGAAACACTCCGGCGAAGTAATTAAAGAGAGCTTGTTACAACGGTTGGTTGTAACAAGCCTTTTTTACAACAACGCTTGAGCTGAAGCTTCAGCGAAGGAACAATTGAAAAATTAAAATAAAATAAAATGAATTTAATTACACCAGATTTAGGATTGCTTTTTTGGACGGGCTTAGTGTTCGTTCTATTGTTGGTTATTCTTACAAAATTCATTTGGAAGCCTATTTTGACTTCCGTAAATGCACGTGAGCAAAAAATTTCCGATGCATTGGAATTGGCTGAAAGAACAAAAGCTGAGATGGTTGCATTGCAGGCATCTAATGAGAACTTGTTGAAAGAAGCTCGCGCTGAGCGTGATGCGATCGTGAAAGATGCAAAAGAAACAGCTGTGAAAATGGTAGAGGATGCTAAGAATACTGCGAAAGCAGAAGCAAACAAAATCGTTGAATCGGCTCGTGCAACAATCAACACGGAGAAAACAGCTGCAATTGCAGAATTGAAAACTCAGGTTGCTGCTATTTCTTTGGAAATCGCTGAGAAAATCATCCGTGGAGAATTGTCTTCCGATGAGAAGCAAAAAGCGTTGGCTGAGAAAATGGCAGGTGATATTAACTTGAACTAATCGATAGAAATGAAGAGTTCGAAATCAGCTTCCCGTTACGCTCAAGCTTTGTTGGATCTTGCGATCGAACAGAACAAAGTGGACGTAGTTGCGGCAGACATGAAATACATGGCAACAGTATGTGCTGAAAACAAGGACCTGGAGAACATGCTTCAAAGTCCGATTGTAAAAGCAGATAAAAAGATTGCTGTTTTGAATGCAATTTTTGACCAATTCGACAAAGTAACAAACATGTTCGTGGAACTGATTGTAAAGAATGGTCGTGAAGCATATTTGTCACAAATCGCAGCTTCCTTTGATAGCTTGTTGAAAGCTCATCTGGGAATCGTTCCAGTGACATTGATCAGCGCACATAAATTGGATGATAAGGTAAAGAAAGAGATCGTTTCCAAAGTTCAGGCTTCTACTTCAGGAACTGTTGAGTTGACTGAGAAGATTGATGCGGACCTGATCGGAGGCTTTATCGTTCGTATGGGCGACAATCAAATCGATGCATCCGTTGCATCACAAATTAATAAATTGAAACAACGTTTAACAAGGTAATAAGGAAAAACATGGCAGATGTTAAACCAGCAGAAGTTTCTGCGATTTTAAGAGAGCAATTATCAGGGTTCCGTTCGGAGGCTGAGTTGCAAGAAGTAGGTACAGTTTTACAAATCGGTGATGGTATCGCTCGCGTTTACGGATTGAAAGGTGTTCAATACGGAGAATTGGTTGAATTCGACGGTGGATTGCAAGGAATTGCATTAAACCTGGAAGAAGATAACGTAGGGGTTGTATTGTTGGGTCGTTCTTCTTCTGTAAAAGAAGGTGATACGGTAAAACGATTGAACCGCATTGCTTCTGTTAACGTTGGTGACGGAATGGTTGGTCGTGTTGTGGATACTATCGGTAACCCAATCGACGGAAAAGGTCCTATCACTGGTCAGTTGTATGAAATGCCAATCGAGCGTAAAGCTCCGGGAGTTATCTTCCGTCAACCGGTAACTGAGCCTCTTCAAACAGGTATCAAGGCTGTTGATGCGATGATTCCGATCGGACGCGGACAACGTGAGTTGATCATTGGTGACCGTCAAACAGGAAAAACAACTGTTGCGATCGATGCGATCATCAACCAAAAAGAATTTTATGACCGTGGGGAACCAGTTTTCTGTATCTACGTTGCAGTAGGACAAAAAGGTTCAACAGTTGCGGGAATCTATAAGAAATTAGAAGATGCAGGTGCAATGGCTTACACGGTAATCGTTGCTGCAAATGCTTCTGATCCGGCTCCAATGCAGTTCTATGCTCCAATGACTGGTGCTGCAATCGGTGAGTTCTTCCGTGATTCAGGACGTCCTGCATTGATCGTATTTGATGACCTTTCCAAGCAAGCAGTTGCTTACCGTGAGGTATCTTTATTACTACGTCGTCCTCCGGGCCGTGAGGCTTACCCTGGTGACGTATTCTACCTTCACTCCCGTTTGTTGGAGCGTGCTGCGAAAGTAATCGCTGATGATAACATCGCTGCTCAGATGAACGATCTTCCTGAATCTTTGAAAGGAATCGTAAAAGGAGGTGGATCTTTGACTGCATTGCCAATTATCGAAACACAAGCGGGTGACGTATCTGCATACATCCCTACAAACGTAATTTCGATTACAGATGGTCAGATCTTCCTGGAAGGTGATTTGTTCAACGCGGGTATCCGTCCAGCAATTAACGTAGGTATCTCCGTATCTCGTGTAGGAGGTAACGCGCAAATTAAATCCATGAAGAAAGTAGCTGGTACTTTGAAATTGGATCAGGCACAATACCGTGAGTTGGAAGCGTTCGCTAAGTTCGGTTCTGATTTGGATGCAGCTACGAAGTCTGTTTTGGACAAAGGTGCTCGTAACCTGGAGATCCTGAAACAAAAAGAAGGTGATCCATATCCGGTAGAAAAGCAAATTGCAATTATCTACGTTGGTACAAAAGGGTTGATGCAAAATGTTCCTGTAAACAAAGTAAAAGAGTTCGAAAAAGAATATTTGGACTTCTTGGAGGCTAAGCATTCAGATGTATTGGTTCGCTTGAAAGCAGGAAAATACGAAGATGCAGATACAGACATCTTAGGAAAAGTTGCGAAAGAGATCGCTGCGAAATATTAATTGAAAATTGAAAATTGAAAAGGTGGCTGAGCGTAGTCGAAACCCCTTTTCAATTCTAAATTAATGATATGCCAAGTTTAAAGGAAATACGAAATCGAATTACTTCAGTAGGATCTACGATGCAGATTACTTCTGCAATGAAGATGGTTTCTGCTGCAAAATTAAAGCGTGCACAGGATGCCATTACTCAAATGCGTCCGTATGCTGAGAAGTTGCAGGAGATCCTGGGTAATTTGACTGCTTCGTTGGATATTTCGGAAAATGCGCTGGCTGCGGCACGTCCGGTTGATAAAGTATTGATTATCGCTATCACGTCCAATCGCGGATTATGTGGTGGTTTCAATAACAACATCATCAAACGTGTAAACTTAGCGATTACCGAAGAATATTCAAATGCAAACGTAAGCCTGCTTTGTTTAGGTAAAAAGGCAAAGGATGCATTCAAGCGTTCAGACATGTATTTTGATACGGTAGGAACAGGAATCGCTGAAGATATCTTTGCCGATCTGTCTTTCGGAAACGTATCCGTTATTGCAGATTTCGCTATGAAATCATTCCTTGAAAAGAAGTTCGATAAAGTCGTTGTAATTTACAACAGCTTCATTAATGCAGCTTCTCAGGAAGTAGTGGAAGAGCAGTTACTTCCGATCGTTCCTACAGAACAAAAAGATGACAAACAAGCAGGAGATTATATCTTTGAACCTTCAAAAGAAGAGATCGTTGAAGAATTGATCCCGAAAACATTGAAGATTCAGTTGTTCAAAGCATTGCTTGACTCAAATGCATCCGAGCATGGAGCGCGTATGACTGCAATGCACAAAGCAACAGATAATGCCAAGGAGTTACAGCGTAGTTTGAAATTAAGCTACAACAAGGCCCGCCAGGCTGCAATTACGAACGAGATCCTGGAGATCGTTGGTGGTGCGGAAGCATTGAACGGCTAATATTAAAAAGAATAATAAGAGGGAAGGCTTTCAGGAAACTGAGAGCCTTTTTTTTATTCTGTCTTTTATCATTCCTGGGAAATGACAATAAAATGGTCAAAATTGTTGTGAAAAATACCCGAAATCCCTTTGCAGTAGTGGGCTGTACCTAATATCACGAATTTGTAATAATAGGGAGTTATACGAAAACACTGTTCTCCACGTTATGCTATTATGAAACAACTACTTTATATCATCTGTATCATCAGCTCTCTGACCGGATTTTCCCAAGATCACGAAAAGAAAGGAATTTGTTCTTCAGGAATCAGTTTATTTCATTCAAATGGAGATGACTTTTACGAGAGCAACCGGGTCCTTATAGATGGATTTAATACCAGCCATGTATATGAAATAGTCAATTTCACCATTGATTCAACAACCTGGACTGATTCATTGATCTATGAACTGAGACTGCCTTTTGGAGATTCCCTCACTTACTCTGCGTCTTGGCATGCAGATGGCATGCGTAGAGTTTGCGCGCAATGTGCTGAACATGCCGAAAGCACACTCCACAGAGATGGACCCGGACACAGACCAGGGCGTCATCTGCATGATGGAGGAACAAAAGGCCATCACCCAGATGGGCGGCACCATGCGCCTGGGCAGCTATGAGTGCGAGCTGAAAGACGATTCCAGGGCGGCATCTGTCTATGGCAGCACGCAGATAACAGAGCGTCACCGCCACCGGTATGAGTTCAACAACGAATACCTGAAACAGTTTGAAGAAGCTGGCCT
>CBFGPJ010000315.1:0-4490 GCA_965650615.1 uncultured Fluviicola sp.
TCTACTTTACAGTGGGTCTTTTATTGTTGAATTAATCAGCTGTTTTTCAACAGTTTGAAATTTATTTTCTGAAATAAATTCATTTTTTTTCGCTCTTCAAAATCCAAAACTTTTTCCCGGTCGTAACTGAGTCAAATAAATTCAAAACTTACGATTATGAAAAAGGGATTATTATCAATTGCGTTAATTGCTTCAACAGCATTATTTTCTAACTCATTCGCTCAGAATGTAACTGTCATGGTAGGTGGTGAATCCATGTATCCTGCAAAGAACATCGTAGAGAATGCGATGAACTCCAAAGACCATACAACTTTGGTTGCAGCCGTAAAAGCAGCAGGCCTGGTTGAGACATTACAGGGCAAAGGGCCTTTCACCGTATTTGCTCCGGTAAATGATGCATTCGAGAACCTTCCTGCAGGAACCGTGGATATGTTGTTGAAACCGGAAAACAAAGGAACTTTGACAACAGTATTGACATATCACGTAGTTGCCGGGAAAATGGATTTCAATACGATCGCTGCAGCAATTAAAAAAGGAGGAGGAAAAGCTGAAATGATGACTGTTTCAGGCGGTAAATTGTGGGCTATGATGAACGGTGATCACAACATTAGCATCAAAGATGAAGCAGGAAATGTAGCAAACATCTCTACTTATGACGTGTATCAGTCAAATGGAGTGATCCATGTGATTGACAAGGTGTTGATGCCGAAAATGTAATTTCCACAGTAGCGCATACCCGGATCAAACAAATTCGGGATACATCAACAACTCTTAGCAAGGGTGCCCCGACTCCCGACGATTCTGTCGGGATGTCGGGGTTTTTTACTCCACCACCAATTTCTCTTCCGCAACAAACTTTCCTCCCTGAACATGCAGCGTATATACTCCTTTTTGCAGGTTCAACTTAGCGAACGGAACGGAATGGTTTCCTTTTTTAAAGGAATGGATTTGCTGAGACACCATTTTTCCTTCCGCTGAAGAGATCGAAATGTTATAATCTCCGTCTTCAGGAATAGTTATATTCAATGCAAAACTTCCGCTTGATGGATTCGGTGAAACGGAAATAATGTTGGAAGAAATCTTTTTTTCGATGGACCGGATGTCTGATAACTTTAGTTGATTATTGATATCGACCGTTGCCAACTGATAGTAGTTAATACCGTCTAAGGGATCTCTATGCATGAATGAATAGAACTGCGCATTTTCGGAATCTCCCTGACTTAAAATCTGCCCGATTTCTTTGAATTGCAAATCGCTGCCTGCATGTAAGACTGTAAAGTGATGGTTTTCTTTTTCGAAACTCGTTGCCCAGCTGATTGCAACATCGTCACCTGAATCTGTAACGTCGAAGGAAGCTAAATTAATTGCTAATGGACAGGTAATCGTAAATGTTGCTGTTCTTACTGTTCCGCAAGCATCGGTTACCTGGCAGGTATAAGTTACCGGCCCGTTCGGAACCGTCAGCGTACTGGATGTGGCGCCGGTGTTCCACAAATAAGTATATCCCGGAACGCCATACAGCGGAGTCGGGTTCAACAGCGTTGTCCCCGAAGCACAAGTTGGTGCCGCATAAGTAGCCGAACCGTTACCGGTAGTTGTATTTCCTAATGTTTCTGCATTTCTTCCCTGAACAGTAACCCGCCAATTATACATAACATTACAGGAATTAGAGGCATAATTGCAATTATCATATCCATAGAAATTGGTACAATAAGAGCGGTTGCTGCGAATGGTAAATGACAAATTCTGGTTGCTGCAGGAAGGGGTATAGCATTGGGCAAGAGATTGTGTTCCAGAACTGGCAAAAGGAAGGGTTGGATTCCACTGCCCGTAATCATCACAGGCCGCTGCCGTACAGGTCCAGATGGTGCCCGGTGCTCCGGTCGGGGAGATCCCGCCGCAGGATGAAGTTATCCAGACTTGTGCTTCCGACATCCAGCAATCTATAATGAGACCATAGTCTAGATAATCATCCGAGCAGAAATCCGTGCGGACGTCCCAATATGCGGAAACATCCCATGGTTTGGTCCCTCCGGGGAATGTAACATTCAATGTGTTTGAACAGGATGAAGGAGATGGCAGTGATCCCATTAAATTGTTTGCCGAAGAAATCGGCCCTACTACTGTTACCAGTGGATCGATGGTGATCGGGTACATTTTTGTCGGATCATTTAATTGCGCTGAGTCACATAAAATCTCCAGATTGCTTCCGTTGAGTGCATAAGGGTTAATCCAGGATCGTTTGTTGCCGGAAGCATCATGACATCTTGCCGGATTGAACTTGATCTCAGCTTCTCCCGTATAAATGTTTTCGAAAATTACCGGGCCATTCCCTACCAGTCCACTGTTATAAATAAACCCATTCAAATGGTTGGGCAGATCCAGCTGATCAATAAAAGTAAGCTGTTTGACATGCAGGTTTTCACGGATAATAAAATCGGATTCAATACTGCCCTCCATAAAAACAATTTTCATATCGATCCCGGGAAAAACATCTGTAATATATGCTCCCTCGTTTCCAACAGCAATTTGTGACCAGTTGGCATGATGGAAAGAAATGGAATTGTTTGTGTTAACGACTTTCAACGTATAATTATTAAAGGAAAAATAAGCTTCTCCCAGTTTGAATGAGGTACGTTTACCTGCGATATCCAAAGTTGTCGGGCAAGCTTGAGCGCCGGACCGGTAAAGTTGCGGAGAAACTGCATGAAGGGTAGGATCAATGGCACGCCAAAGTCCGTCCTGGAATATATTGATCGGAGCTGCTGCCTGTTCTATGTAAAAATAGGTTGGATTATCCAGATCAATATAGTAACGTGAATCATAAGTCCGTTTGCTGATATCTTCCACCACATTTTTCCCGAAAGGGGCATGGAATGTCAATTTCCCGAAATCAGGGTGAGAATACATACTTTCCGGATTGTACGTTTTTCCGTCCTCCTGGGAATATGTGCGCGGATTAATAAATTGGATGTTACGGGTCAAGTCATCAAAAATGGTCACTTGTGCAAATGAATGCATAAATAGAAAGCCGGAAAAAACGGCACAAAGGGTGTGTTTAGTCATAGTAGTAGCATTTAGTAGTAGCTAATTGTAGTTGTGTTCAAGTAGTTAGCCTGACAAATGTACATATTTTTTTAAGCGGGAATGTTAATTTTTTTGATTCATTTAAATTGATATATCATTGATTATCAGCTAAAATGGTTTAGTTTTTGGAAAGTAAAAGATCAGGCGGGCTCACAAAAAATGGATTCATTACCTTTGTAAAAAATTTCCCGCATGACATTTCACGATCTGAATATCAAGAAACCGATATTAACGGCTTTGGATGAGCTTGAATACACTACACCGACAACGATTCAGTCGGCTGGATTTTCAGTAATGATGTCCGGAAAGGATGTAATCGGACTGGCCCAAACCGGAACGGGGAAAACACTGGCATATTTGCTTCCCATGCTTTCTTTGTGGAAGTTTTCCAAAGATCCACACCCGCAAATTTTAATTATCGTTCCTACAAGAGAACTGGTGGTGCAGGTTGTACGTGAAATTGAAAAGCTGACACCTTATATGAATGTGGCTGTTGGTGGTGTTTATGGTGGTGCAAATATCAATACGCAGGCGGCAATGGTGCTGCAGGGCCTCGATATTTTGGTTGGAACACCGGGCAGGATTTTCGATTTGACAGCCAATGGATCCTTACAATTGAAACATGCCAAAAAAGTAGTGATCGATGAGGTGGATGAAACCTTGAATTTAGGTTTCAGGCCCCAGCTCATGCGTATTTTTGACCTGCTTCCTGAAAAAAGACAAAATTTATTGTTTTCGGCAACCCTTTCCGAAGAGGTTGAAACGTTCCTGGATACTTATTTCGATAATCCGGTCAAAGTGGAAGCTGCACGTGCGGGAACGCCATTGGAGAAGATCAAACAGGAAGCAATTGCAGTTCCGAATTTTACTTCAAAGGTGAATTTGTTAAAGCACTTGCTCCGGGAAAATCAGGACATGACGAAGGTACTTGTTTTTGTTTCCTCACGTGTTTTAGCCGAAAAACTGTTTGATGAACTGGAGCCAATGCTAAATGTTGAATTGGGAATCATTCATTCCCAAAAGGCCCAGAATTTCCGTTTCAATTCCGTAAATCACTTTCAAAATGGAATTTACAGGGTATTGATCGCAACGGATCTGATCGCACGAGGTATTGATGTCACAGATGTGACTCATGTATTCAACTTTGATATTCCGGATAACCAGGAAAATTATATTCACCGCATCGGTAGAACCGGCCGGCAAGACAAAGACGGTCATGCGATTAGTTTTATAACCGAAAGAGACCGGGAGTTCTTTAGCCAGATAGAAGAATTCATGAATAAGAAAGTTGCTGTTCAGGAGTTTCCGGATGAAGTGGAATTGTCAGAGTTGGTTCTGGATTTCGAAAAACCGCAGGTGGCAATGAAAAACACCCTGGTAAAATTACCCCCGAAAGATCAGGT
>CBFGPJ010000316.1:0-4472 GCA_965650615.1 uncultured Fluviicola sp.
CTTTACTGGTCTGAGTGATCAATCCCAGTACCTCGCTTCTTTTCAAGACTTTGTGATTTTGCCGGACATACACCAATTCGCCCATAGTTGCAGGGATCGCAGGTGTGTATACTACCAATGTCGATTCCGTATCCCGGTATTCAGACGGAATATTCCCGCCCAAGTCTTCAAAATGGATAGAAATCCCTTCCTGCATCAACTCATCCGTCAAAGGAGACGGTGTTTTGTCGTAACCGGCCACATCAAAGCCCTTCGCTTTGAAATAGCGCGCCAGTGCCGACATTCCGATTCCGCCAATGCCTATGAAATAAAAGCGTTTTATGTTGTTTAAATTCATTTTTCCAAACCTCCCCCTTTGGAGGGGGACTGAGGGGGAGGATTCATTAAATCCTTTGATAAAATTCTCTTCCCGCCAATTATCCAATCATTCTACTTATCATTTCCAGGTTTGGAAGCAATTCAACTTTCCTCCCCCTTTGCACCTACGCTGAAGCTTCGGCGTAAGCGTTATCCCCCAAAGGGGGAATTGACCCTTCGCGTGCCTACACCAATTGTTCAATTACATCCACAATATCTGCCGTTGCATTCGGTTTTGCCATCCGTTTAATTGCAACACGCAATTCGTTCATTTTATCTGCATCATTCAGAACCTTGATCGCTTCTGAAATCAGTTGTTCTTTTGCCACATCATCCTTGATGAGAATTGCAGCCTGATTTTTCACCAGTGCCATTGCATTCTTTGTCTGATGATCTTCCGAAACATTTGGAGAAGGAACCAGGATCGTCGGTTTTCCAACAATACACAATTCAGAAATAGACAGCGCACCCGCACGCGAAACAATTACATCTGCAAGGCCATATGCAGCATCCATTCGCGCGATGAAATCCGTCAAATAAACAGGCACTTTTTTTCGATTCTCCAATTCCTGCTTCATGGCTTCGAAATAATATTTTCCGCATTGCCACAACACCTGTACATTCCCTTCTTCCAACTCATTCAATCCATGCAACACTCCCTCATTTAAAGTTCGTGCCCCCAGACTTCCTCCCATCACCAGGATTGTTCGTTTGGCCGGATCCAATTCCGGAAACTCTTTAAATGCCTCTTCTTTTGCAACTGATGTTCTATTCAATTCTTCACGAACAGGGTTTCCTGTTAAACGAATCGTTGCCGGAGGGAATACATTTTCCAGCCCTTCATAAGCCGTGCAAACGGCTTTCACTTTCTTGGACAGCAGCCGGTTTGTCTTTCCCGGGTAGGAATTCTGTTCCTGTATCAATGTCGGAATTCCAAGACGCTGCGCCATTTTCAAAGTCGGGCCACTTGCATAACCACCTACTCCAATGACAACCTCGGGTTTAAAATCCTTTAAGATATGCTTCGCCAATGAAAGGCTCTTTAGCAACTTGAAGGGAAGTGCCAGATTTTTCAGGGTCAATTTTCGTTGCAGACCAACAATCGGTAAGCCAACAATTTTATAACCGGCTGCAGGAACTTTTTCCATTTCCATTTTTCCTTCCGCACCAACAAAAAGAATTTCCGCGTTCGGGTTCCGTTTTTTGATCTCATTGGCAATGGCTAAGGCCGGAAAGATATGTCCACCTGTTCCACCACCCGATATCACTATTTTCTTTAATTCTTTCATGCAAAAACAGGTTCAGATTCCACACTATTTTTTTCTTCTTGTTTTTGAGCAACCCCCTGCACAATTCCAATTCCAACACATGCCATGATCATTGCAGACCCTCCCATTGCCAGGAAAGGCATGTTTTGACCGGTAACAGGAAAAATTCCCGTACACACCATCATATTTACAGCCGCCTGGGAAAGCAATAAAATTCCAATTCCCAAACAAACATAGGTCTCAAAGAGTTGATTCGCTCTAAGCGCGATTCGCATAATCCGATAGAGCAGAATGAGGTAGAACAGGATCAATATTATAGCGAAAAACGATCCGAATTCTTCTACAAAAGACGCATAGAAGAAATCGGCATAAGCTTCCGGTATAAATTCTTTCACTTTTCCTTTGCCAATTCCCTGACCGAAGAAACCACCCAAATAAATGGCCTGCTCCGCGTTATTCGCCTGCAGGTTCCCGGGAGAATCAATATCTGCATTTTCCTGGTACCGATTTTCCCAACGGTTCACCCATGTTTCGTAGCGCGGTAAGATATTCAGATCCGGTAAAGCCTTGTGCAAGCCAATGGCCATAACAAACAAGAGAATTCCGGCAAAAATGACTGAAAACAATTTGGAAAAAGGGACTCTTCCGAGGAAGAGCAAGGTAAAGCTGATCATAAACAGAATGGCGGCCGTTGAAAAGTTATCTTTAACAATCAACCCACAAATAATAACTATCGGCGCCATTACCGGTAAAAAGCCTTTTTTCCAATCATTCATTTCATCTTTCTTCTTGACCAACATGCGCGAAACATAGATCAGCAAAGCCAGTTTGGCAAAATCGGAAGACTGGAAGGTCAATCCCACAAACGGGATCTTTACCCATCGACCGGCTTCATTTACTTTCGTTCCAAAGAAGAGAGTAAAAATCAACAACGCAATTGAGCCGTAATAAATGATCTTGGACATTTTGGAAATGTACATCGGGTCGCGCTTATGCACCCAATACATGGCCAAAACAGCAAGAAGGATATATATAAAATGCTTGAATAAGTATTTAAATGGTGTTCCGCCCTCGATCTTTACCAAAATCGGAACAAAACTGTACACAGAAACCAATGAAAAGCCCAGTAAAATGAGTGTAATCACCCAAATCACCAGATCTCCTTTAAAATGCTTTCTTAAAAACGGTACCATGTTACTTATTGATGTAGCTTAACAAAGTTTTCGAATACTTCCATTTTGGTCTTCCATTCATTTCCCTGAACCGTGAAGAGCAAAATGTGTCTTGCCTGTTTTGTTTTTTTCAAAAATTCCAATGCATCTTCCAGCGACTCTGTTCCCGTCACCAAAGGCATAACGGAAATAATGTCAGATGGAATGGAAAGTTGCGGATTATCGAACTGAGCACACCACTGCACGGAACGCAAAGTTTCGGGGTCCACTTGTGCCATTTCCTGGATATTGATCTCATTCGACAACCAGAAAACAGGAAATGGGAACGTAGAAATTGTTGCAGAAAGTTCAACAATTGACGGCTTATACCACGTAAACACATCCATTCCCCACAATTTACCCAAGGGTCTCAGGGACATTCTCTCCGCTGCGTCCAGGGATTCTTTTCGAGCCTGAAGCAGTTGAGCTTGCTGATCAACCTTTTTAATTTCCATGACGCAACAGTTTAAAGTGAACGAACAGCCTCTTTAAATTGATTTCCTCTGTCTTCGTAATTTTCGAACAGATCAAAACTTGCACATGCCGGCGACAACAAAACTGTTTCATCCTTTTTAGCCAAACGGTAACCGTAAGCAACCGCCTCCATGGCAGTACCTGCTTCTACGATTGTTTCCACATGACCGGAAAAAGTATCGATGATCTTTTGATTGTCTTTTCCAAGGCAAATAATTGCTTTTACTTTTTCCTTTACCAGGTCGAGCAACTCGGAATAGTCATTTCCTTTATCAACACCTCCGACAATCCATACTGTAGGCTGCTCCATGCTTTCCAACGCAAACCAGGTTGAGTTTACGTTCGTTGCTTTGGAATCGTTGATAAATTCAATACCACACACCTTGGCTACAAATTCCAGGCGGTGTTCCACATTTACAAAGTCAGACAGACTTTCGCGCACGATTTCCTTGCGAATATCAAGGATTCTACCCGCCAGCCCTGAAGCCAGAGAGTTTTGGGTATTGTGCTTACCCTTCAATGCTAGTTCATGAATAGACATAGTGAATTGATTGTTAAAGTTTATGATGAGTTGTTTGTTTGCTACGTATCCTCCTTCTTCAAATTCCTGGGTCAGTGAAAAAGGAAGTTTTCTTGCCGGAATAGTACGTTTCTCTATTTCAGCCAATATTGTATTATCGTCTGCGTTGTAGATGAAGTAATCATCTGCAGTTTGGTTGTTCAGGATCCGGAACTTTGAATTCACATACAATTGCATGTTGTATTCATAGCGGTCCAAATGGTCCGGGGTAATATTTGTCAGAATGGCAATTTCTGCTTTGAAATCTTCCATGTCATCCAACTGGAATGAACTCAGCTCCAGCACATAGATCTCATTCTCTTCCAAAGCCACTTGTTTCGCGAAACTGTATCCGACATTTCCTGCCAGCCCCACTTTCAATCCTGCTTTTTTGAGCATGTGATGAATCATCATCGTTGTGGTCGTTTTTCCGTTACTTCCGGTAATACACACTTTTTTGGCTGTCGTGAAATATCCTGCGAATTCGATCTCTGAAATCACTTTGATCCCTTTTTCACGAATGGCTTTCATAACTGGTGCTTTCTCAGGAATTCCCGGAGATTTGATTACCAGGTCCGCTTCCAGGATCCGATCCATCGAATG
>CBFGPJ010000317.1:0-4467 GCA_965650615.1 uncultured Fluviicola sp.
TCACGGTATCTTTCAAAGCCGTTTCCAAATTATCAACTTTCGTTACAGTGTCTTTCTTGTTTTCAAGCTCGCAATCGGTGCATTCTTCATTAGAACCGCAGGAAACAGCAAACAAACCAAGGAATAAGAATAGAAAATATACTCGTTTTTTCATAAGGTTGAGTTACAGGCAAATATAAAAATAATGCCTGAAAGACAAGGTTAAACCAGTAACTCAAATTAACATCTCAAACGCCCAAATTTAATATTCAGGAAAAGGAATCAGCACAATGGTGTACTTGTAAGAATTGTTTTTAGGTTTTAGAACAATACGTCTGCGGGATAATGTAACGATTTCAAATACCAGGTTTTTCCTGGTCCCCACGAACCCAAATTCTTTTTTGGACTCATCGAGCCAATAAGATCGCTTGATTCCCGGCTTCGTTCCTAAAGTCTTTAACGTATGGAAATACGCATTCCGCGATTCGTGGAAAACAATGATTTCTTTGTATTCAATTTGAAGTGGTGTGTAATCTTTATCTCCATCCAGTTGTTTATCTACCAGCCAAACTTTTGAAGAGTTATCATGAACTAAAATGTAATGATCTATCGGTTGAATACTTGTATCTCCACAAGCACCAAGCACTAAAAGCAGCAATAGAAATACGAAGTTTGCTTTCACCCTATCCTATTAATTGAAAATTGAGAATTAAATGTGCCTTCGACTACGCTCAGTCACCGGATAATTCTTTTAAAAGGACACTGAGCGTAGTCGAAGTGACCTTTTACTTTTCATTTTTACATTTTCATCCTGATAACTATCTGGACTGAATTAAAAGATCATCTCGTTCCGATCCAGGATTTTTTTGATCTCAACTCCCATGGAATCAATAAATTCTGCTTTTATTCTTCTTGGAACATCTTCATCGATCACTTCACAGTTTACATACTCGTACTTGCCGTCTTTCCACTTAAACAAGCAATTGTAATAAGTAATGTTCTCATTGATATTATCCGGGAACCGGATTACCAAATCATTATAACCTGAAGCAGAAGGGCGTTCTTCGATCAAATTCCCGTTGAATCCGTTCAATTTTACCAACACATCTCCATCTCTTTCAAAGATCAATAACCTTCTCAAAGGAAAACCATTCACCCCGGCTTTGATCAATAATTTGAAACCGTCTTTTAAAGGAGTTTGCTTGTTCAGTTTAAAGAAGCGGAAATATTTCGGGCTGCAGGTCGGGTGCTCCGGATCATCATCGGAAGTTGCCTTTGGATCACACAGATGCAATTCTTTTAATAATTCTGCTTCTACTTTAGAAGAAAATACATTTGAATTAAAGTCTGTACTGATTGTTTTATCAACCTCTTTTTTCCCTTCAGAATGTCTTTTTTCAATGGTAATTTCATCATCTGCTTTGTCATCACAGGAAAATGCCAGGAATAAAACAGGAAGAACAAACAAATAGCTGAATCTCATAACAACGTTTACTAATTAATGAAAGACTTTAGCTGAAGTTACAAATGCTTCTGAAAAACGAACAGGATCGACACCTGTTTCAATTCCCTTTTCTTTAAACCAATCCAACATAAGTTCCGTAGGCATATTCCCGGTCAGATCATCTTTCGCCATCGGACAACCTCCATAACCTTTAATTGCTCCTTCAAAAGAACGGCATCCACCCGCGTAAGCAGCTTCTGTTAGTTTCACCGCATTCTCAGGTAAAGTATGTAGGTGTGCACTGATTTGAATATGGGAAAATTCCGCTGAAACGGTTGAAAACACCTGATTTACCAGCTCAGGAGTTGCAGCACCGATGGTATCAGCCAATGAAAGACGGGAAACCTCAAACAATTGTGTCAGTCGTTCTGCCCAGGTTACAATCAAGTCAGGTGACCAGGCGTCCCCGTATGGATTTCCAAATCCCATTGAAAGATAAAGCATCAATTCTTTATTTTCTTTATGACAGATATTGGCGATTGCTTCTACCCTTCTCAAAGATTCTTCAATCGTAGCATTCGTATTTCTCAATTGGAATGTTTCCGAAATACTGAAAGGATATGCTAAAAAATGGATCCGCTCAAACTTAGCTGCATCTTCCGCTCCTCTTTCATTTGGGATGACTGCCAGCAATTTGGTTTCACTCTCATCCAATCCTTCCAAAACAGACGCTGTATCCCTCATTTGAGGTGTTGCTTTGGGAGAAACAAAACTTCCGAAATCCAGGGTATCAAAACCGCATTTCAAAAGATAGTTTAAATAATCAATTTTGTCTTTTGTCTCGATCCATTCCTTGATCCCTTGCATAGCATCTCTTGGACACTCTGTAATAAAAACACGATTATCCATGAGCAATTTCCTTTCTTTTTTTCAAAACCGCTTTATTGATGCGCTTCACCAAGGCAGGTCCTTCATATATAAAACCGGAATAAATCTGAACCAGGCTTGCCCCGGCCAACAATTTTTCGATTGCATCTTCTCCTGAATAGATTCCTCCCACTCCAATGATCGGAAAAGAACCATTCGACTTTTGAAATAAATAACTAATCACAGCAGTAGCTCTTTTGGTTAACGGTTTTCCGGAAACTCCTCCGGCACCGATTGATTCGATTTTGCTGCTTGAAGTTACTAAATTTCCACGTTCGATAGTGGTGTTCGTAGCAATTACTCCTGCAATTTTTGTTTCATTAACAATGTCTACAATGTCATCTAATTGGGAATCAGTTAAGTCCGGAGCGATCTTTAAAAAGATTGGTTTCGAAGAAGCTATTTTACTCCGCTCGTCCATCAATGTCTGCAACAACTTTGTCAAAGGTTCCTTATCCTGTAATTCACGCAAATTAGGTGTATTGGGAGAAGATACATTGACTACGAAGTAATCCACATATTGCTCCAGTGCATGATAGCACTTTAAATAGTCGGAAGTAGCTTCTTCGTTCGGGGTGACTTTATTCTTTCCGATATTTCCACCAATGATGCAGGCAGGATTTAATTTTTTCAGCCGTTCCACAATTGCTTCTGCGCCATCATTATTAAATCCCATACGGTTAATAATCGCCTGGTCTTCCAATAAACGGAATAAGCGGGGCTTTGGGTTTCCCTCCTGACCAACCGGTGTGACAGTTCCGATCTCTATGAAACCAAAACCACAAGCAGCAAGTTCATTAATTCTTAAAGCATTCTTATCAAAACCGGCAGCCAATCCAACCGGGTTCGGAAAGGTAATCCCGGCAACTGTTGTTTCCAGTAACGGGTTTTTTACACAATAAATGGATTTCCAGATTGGCTTTACAAAGGGGACTTTAAGCCAAAATCCTAGTAATCTAAAGGTAAAATAGTGAACTTTTTCGGGGTCAAACTTAAAAAGCAACCATCTCAATAAAGGGTACATTCGATTAATTTGTACCAAAGGTAAAAACACAAAACGAGCTTATCAATAGACAAACTCGTTTTGTTAAAAATAATTTTAAAACTTAGTTTAGAACTTCGCTCTGTAATGACGTTTTCCAAACTTCATCGGTCCGCTTCTGGAAGAGGACTTGTATGTAATGTTTCTGGTAATCATAAGATTGACATAAAGGAAAGCATCTTTCTGCTTATCACCTCTTTGACTTCCAGGATTAAATGCTGAAGGTGTATTCGACGGATTGGACAAATATGCTGCCTGCGGTCCATAAGATGCACCAATAATTGCAGGATCGTAATATACACCGTGTACATCATCAATGTAATCGGAGAATGTTTTCACATAACATGCTTCCATACCAATTCTCCACATACGGTTAATTCCCATTCTGAATCCAATTCCAAGTGGAACCGTTGCTGTGATTCGTTTGTATTCAGCAGGCCCTCCCGGAAGACCTTGTCCTTCGGTGTGCATTGATTGCAAATTAACCCAACCACCCTGGTATAATGCTTTTGGATTGTAAAACATCGCTCCGATTCCTGCGATTAAATACAATTGCTCATTGTGGTCAGTGAATCCTCTTAGTCCAGGGATATTGTATCTACGGCCGATTTTCTCATTTGCCAAAACAATAATCTCAAAACGCTGACTCAACATCACGAAAAACGAACGGAAACTCAGGTTCCGCATATTACGGATTGGTTCCGCAGTCAATGCATCATTACCACGCAACATTCCAAGGTTAACCATTGTTGATGTTGCATAATAAGGGTGAAAGCGATATCTGTATGATAAAGAACCTCCAAAGTGAGTCGAATTGAAATCAATGTCTTTCAAACTGTAATCCGTACCAATTTGATTCGCGCCCCCCAAGTCTCCCAAGAAACTAGTTGCACCCAGACCGATAGAAATTTCCTTCTTGTTCATTGCCCAATTTCGTTGTGTATTGAAATTTGAACTTTGCGCAAGTGAAATTGTTGAAACTATAGATAAAATAGTTAGAGTTATGTACTTCATTCTAAAAATTTATGTTGTAGTAGATTCCATGACCGCTAAATTAAGATATTTATATCACAGC
>CBFGPJ010000318.1:0-4419 GCA_965650615.1 uncultured Fluviicola sp.
TGGTTTATTTTGGCAGTAATTAAAGTCGCAATGGGCTTTTTTATTGTGACACAAGTGTTGGTTGGAAAACCATTTGGGAGTAATGCAGTAGATAATATTGCTTTGTTGGCTGGATTTTTGTTCATGATGATCCTCTCGTTCTTATTTTTTATTATGAAACTGGAAACACGTATTTCAGATAGTGGGATAGCTGTCAGGTTTTACCCGTTTCAACTCAAATTCAGAAATTACAAATGGGAAGACTTGGAAGAAGCTTATCTCCGGGAATATTCTCCGATATCTGAATACGGTGGTTGGGGAATGCGTTATAGTTTGGTAGGAAAAGGAAGAGCATTGAATGTCTCCGGAAGAATGGGGTTACAATTGGTTTTTAAAAATGGACGAAAGTTGTTGATCGGTACTTCAAAACCTGAAGATCTCATGCAGATTTTGTCGGTTATGGGACGATGACTATGAATTATCAATTATCAGGAATTGAAATTATCAAGAGGTTTCAAAACTGAATAATTGTGCAATTCATAATTGATAATTTAAAAACGCTTACGCTAATCGCATGTCGCCAGTAGCTTTAGCGATGGCACAAGCTTCAGCGAAGGCGCATGGACAATTGAAAAGCTTTGAGTCTGTTAATCAAAGAGAAAACCTTTAATGTTCTTACAACGTATTCCTCTTTTCTATTTTTCCATTGTCAATTTTCCATGTTGTTTACCCGATCTTAACAGGTGTTCCCAAAAATTTAGAATCCACCCCGAACAGAATGTCCCAAAAAACTTTCATTCGGGCAAAGCGCTCACGGACTTTTGTTTTAAAGCCACCCATTTTGGCAACATCCTGAGCATTGTAACCGTAGACCGTCATCCCGAAATGTTCTCCCAGATAAATCGCACGTTCGTTATGAAAACGTTGTGAAACAACAATAACCTCTTTCTGACCGAATACCTTTAAGGCACGTTCCATTGAGTCGAGTGTTCGGAATCCGGCGTAATCCAGGAAAATGCAATTTGCAGGAATTCCTGCTGCAATCAAGGCGTTTTTCATATCGGTTGGTTCGTCGTAGGTGGTAATGCTGTTATCTCCGCTTACCAATAGGTACTTCACTTTCCCCGCGCGATACAATTCAACGGCAGCTTTTATCCGGTACGAAAAGTAAAGATTGTCATTTCCATGCCGGTTGGTCCGGGAAGTTCCAAGTACGAGCGCAACTCTAACCTTCGGGCAGGCAGCTACCTGATCGAATAATTTTCCTTCCGCATTGGATTGAATGGCCCAATTGGCCCCAAAGAACCAACTTAGTCCAAGAAGTAAGCTGAAAATAAGAGTTCGTTTAATGATTTTGGCCCAATTGCGCTTGCGTTTCATGTTGTTTGAATGTAAGCGTAAAATTAATTGAAAAAACAACAATTTGCAGGTGTTGAAAATTTTTACTCTAGACAGTATTGTCAATAAAAAGCGAGTAAATTGAGTCTATTAATGAATTAACTAAAAGGTTAACAAAATTGATTGATAATCCTGAAAATCAATAGTTAAAAAGAAAATCTGTAAACCATTTAGTTAACATGTTCATCGATCGAAAGAGTCACAAAAAAACGGAGACCCACTTTGATGAATCTCCGTTTTACACCTAAAACTAAACTACTACTACTTATGACTTTGCATCAATTTCTTCCTCTTGAGAAATTGGTTTTCTGAATACAATTTTGCCATCGAAAATATCCATCACCACGGTCAGGGAAGTGTCTAAAGTTCCCGCTAACAATGCTTTGGATAACTCATTTAAAACCTGTTTCTGGATCACGCGTTTTACCGGTCTTGCCCCGAAGTGCGGATCGTAACCTGCTTCAACCAAATGTGTTTTTGCTTCTTCGGTCATGTGCATTTTGATCCCTTTTTCAAGCAGCATATCCTTCAATTGGTCCAGCTGTAATTGAACGATTTGTTTCACATAACGCTTATTCAATGGCGTAAAGATGATTGTTTCATCGATCCGGTTCAGGAACTCGGGGCGAATAGTTTGTCTCAACAATTCCAATACCTTGAATTTTGCTTTTTCCATTGCTTCATGCAGGTTGTTTTCTTTTACACCTTCGAAGCTTTCCTGGATCAAATGGGATCCCATGTTGGAAGTCATGATGATAATCGTGTTCTTGAAATTCACCGTTCTTCCTTTGTTATCCGTTAAGCGGCCGTCGTCCAATACCTGTAACAGAATATTGAATACGTCCGGATGCGCTTTTTCGATTTCATCCAGCAGAACGATCGAGTAGGGTCTTCTTCTGACTGCTTCGGTCAATTGTCCGCCTTCATCATAACCAACATATCCCGGAGGTGCTCCGACTAATCGGCTAACACTGTGTTTTTCCTGGTATTCCGACATATCGATACGCGTCATTGCATTTTCATCGTTGAATAAGAAATCCGCCAATGCTTTTGCTAATTCTGTTTTACCGACTCCGGTTGGACCTAAGAAGATGAAGGAACCGATTGGTTTACGCATGTCCTGCAAACCGGCTCTGCTTCTTCTGACTGCATCTGATAATGCTTCAATTGCTTCCTCCTGTCCAACTACGCGTTTACCCAATTCATCTTCCAGGCGAAGTAATTTCGAAACTTCACTCTCAACCATTTTTGAAACGGGGATACCTGTCCATTTGGAAACCACATCAGCGATTTCCTGTGCATCTACCTCTTCTTTGATCAGTTTCGAGTTTGACTGCAATTCAGCCAGTTTTTTCTTCGCGTCCTCCAGTTGAATTTCTGCGTCTTTGATTCTTCCGTAACGGATTTCAGCTACTTTTCCATAATCTCCCGAACGTTCAGCTTGGTCTGCTTCCAATTTCAGGTTCTCAATTATTTCTTTTGTCTTCTGAACTCCTTCAACAATGTCTTTTTCAGCCTGCCATTTTGCATTGAACGCATTGCGTTGTTCTTCCAGGGAAGCCAATTCTTTTCCTAAAGTTTCCAGTTTCTTGGTATCGTTTTCACGCTTGATCGCTTCACGTTCAATTTCCAATTGCATAATACGTCGCTCCAATTCATCCAATTCCTCCGGTTTTGAATTAATTTCCATTCGGAGTTTGGAAGCTGCTTCGTCAATTAAATCGATTGCTTTATCGGGTAAATGACGTTCTGTAATATAGCGTTGAGACAATTCGACCGCTGCAATAATTGCCGCATCTTTGATCAGTACTTTGTGGTGATTCTCGTATTTTTCTTTAATCCCGCGTAAGATCGAAATAGCATCTTCGGTATCCGGCTCGTCAACCAAAACCGGTTGGAATCTTCGTACCAATGCTTTGTCTTTCTCGAAGTATTTTTGGTATTCGTTTAATGTTGTTGCTCCAACCGCCCGCAATTCACCTCTTGCAAGTGCAGGTTTTAGAATGTTTGCCGCATCCATAGCTCCTTCGCCGCCACCGGCTCCAACAAGTGTGTGAATTTCGTCAATAAACAGGATAATCTCCCCGTCAGCACTTGTAACCTCTTTAACAACAGATTTCAACCGTTCTTCGAATTCACCTTTGTATTTTGCACCGGCAACCAATGCGCCCATGTCCAGGCTGTAAACAATTTTGGACTTCAGGTTTTCAGGAACGTCACCATCAATAATACGGTGCGCAATTCCTTCTGCGATAGCAGTTTTACCAACCCCCGGTTCACCGATCAGGATCGGATTGTTTTTCGTTCTTCTGGTCAGGATCTGAAGTACACGACGAATTTCATCATCGCGACCGATTACCGGGTCTAATTTCCCTTCTTTAGCCAATTCGTTCAGGTTTTTGGCATATTTTTCCAGCGATTTGTAAGTACCTTCCTGTTGGTTGGAAGTAATTTTCTCTCCGTTTCTTAAATCCATAATATCTTTTATAACCTTTTTTTTGTCGAGTTTTGCATCACGAAGTAATTGTCCAATTTGGTCTTTTGCATCGATCAGCGCAAGGAAAAGCATTTCAACTGTAGCATATTCATCGCCATTTTCCCTGGCAATTTTTAATGCCAACTGCAGGGTTTCCTGAGCTTTCGGTGAAAGATAAATTTGTCCGCCTGAAACTTTGACTTTCCAGGATCCGGTCTAAAGCAAGTTCTATATTTTTTGGATTTACCTGTGATTGTTTGAATAAATAAGGAACCACATCTGCATCTTTCAGAAAAATCCCTTTTAACAAGTGTGCGTTCTCGATAGCCTGATGCCCTTCTGATTGAGCATACTCCTGGGCTGCCTGAATGACTTCTTGTGTTTTAATAGTAAATTGATTGCTATCCATTTTTGTTCGTTTTTGCGTTTGTTTGTCAAATCACGAACCAAATTCCCATTTAGATTAATTTCAAGACAAAAAGACAGTTTTGAAAAATCTGAAGCGACAAAATGACATTATCCAGTCGCGTGAAATGATCGGTATAAATAGTAATTTAGCGAAAAAT
>CBFGPJ010000319.1:0-4396 GCA_965650615.1 uncultured Fluviicola sp.
ACGTAGTAAAAGAAGGCGACGTATTGAAGTTTAAAGTGGTAGGAAAAGATCCTAAAACGAAAAAATGGAAATTGTCCCCGCAAAGTTTTATTCCCAAGACCGGAAAAACCGGCTACTGAAGCACCAAAAGCTGAGTAATTTTAACTTACATAAAATAAAAAAGACCGTCAGAATTGGCGGTCTTTTTTGTTGAAATAAATAATTCTTTCCTCACATTCCGGATTAAACATTCATTTTTAATGTATAGTCAACAGAGTGTTTTCCGGAACCTACGATCAAAAAGAAGGTTGCTACAATCAGAGCAGCGATCGCCTGTATCAAGGCACTTACATCCATAGCTCCCGTAAAATTGATAATTACGGCACCAATCAATATCGGGTATTGAAATGCGATAGAAAGTCGGGTGAGCAGACCAAATACAACCAGGATACCACCTGAAAAATGACACATGGCAATATAATGCGCCAAAATCAACGGTGCTGCATCGTGATCATTCGGAGCGATCAGATGGGCCAGTTCTCTTGTTTGTCCGGCAAATTCTATTCCTTTCCAGAACAGGAAAATACCCAAAGCAATACGAAGCACATCCAAACCAATTGATGTATGGGCATTTGCCCATTTATTCATTCTAACAATTGTTTTCATGACGCAAACATTTATAGTGTAAGGTAAGTTAGTGAATATTAAGTGAATAGACAACTTTATATTGTGTTTGAGCATCATGATTTACTTGTTTGTAAAAGTCTGCATTTCCCAATAAATCCTAATTCCACAATATCCCAAATTCTTTACGTTTTTGGATACAAACAAAAGAACAGATGAAACCATCCAAACCGTTTTCCTTTTCAGAACGGTTCCTTAGCTTCAAATTTGCATTTGCAGGGCTCAGAACATTGTTCAAGGAAGAACACAATGCCCGCATTCATGTGCTTGCTGCAGTGATCGCAATTGCTTTGGGCTTTGCCATGAAAATCTCTTCAAATGAATGGATTCTCTTAATCGGTGCAATAAGCCTGGTATTTATTTGTGAACTAATCAATACTTCCCTGGAAGCTTTGGCAGATTTCGTTTCCCCCGAAAAACATCCACAGATCAAAAAAGTAAAAGATCTGGCAGCTGCTTCTGTATTGATCAGCACACTTTCAGCATTAATAGTAGGAATTATCCTTTTTTTACCTAAAATCATCAACTTATGTACAAACAACTAATCAAGACTAACCAATTTCAAATTTCCGTTTTTATGGGAATTTTATCACTTTTCTGCTTTGGACTGTCGCTTTTCAGAGTAGAAATTTCAGGAACAAGGCATTTCCTGTTCTTAAATTGGAATTTACTCCTGGCATTCGTTCCGTGGTTACTTACAATGACCTTAACCATAAGTCCGAATTTACGGAAGAGTCGAATAGCTGTATTCGGAATGTTGGGTGTCTGGCTTTTGTTCTTTCCGAATGCGTCCTATATTTTGACAGATCTGTTTCATTTAAGTCATCATTCATCCATGCCAATTTGGTTTGATCTGGTATTGATTTTATCTTTTGCCTGGACGGGTTTGCTTTATGGTTTCCTGAGTTTGTGGCACCTGGAAGAAATGATGGAACAATTCCTGTCCAAAAAAGTAATTCTGTGGATTTCAATAGTGCTTTTATTCATTAGCAGTTTTGGTATTTATATCGGTAGATACCTGCGTTGGAACAGTTGGGATATTTTACATCAACCGGGTAGATTATTGGGAGACGTTGGAGAACGAATCATCAATCCTTTTGATCATACCAGGACTTGGGGAGTGACTATTTTCATGGGATTGTTCCTGGTGATGTTGTATTTTACCTTTAAATTATTGAGAAAGAAACAGTTTTAAGAACAAAACATATTACATTCGTTATTAGATAAACCCACATAAATCATGAAATTCGACAAAAAAAGACTTCCTAAAGAAATTACAGCGTTTTTGGAAATTGATGGTATCGCGCAAGCTTATAGCATTTCATTAAAAATAAATGAGTGGCTGGATCAAAATCCAAACCCGGATGCCAATACCCTGATTTGTGCGGCTCATTTTACCTGGGCTTGCGCTGAACTGACGGAATTGGATGATGACATCATTGGTTTTGGGGAGGAAACGATTGAACTGCTCGAAAAAGTATTGCTTATCGATCCCAGGAATGAGGAAGCTCTTAAAAATAAGGCTAAACTTGAAAAGAAGATTAAAAAGGCGAAAAAGGAACGGGAAGCCATCCTGGAATGGGAAAAAGAAAGCCTGGAAGTAATGGACAGAAATATCCTGGGTGAATTGGCTTTCTATTACTTCGAAAAAGCAACAAAAAATCCGGAGTTCGCTGAGAAAGGATACCGTTACTATCAAAAAATATACGAATACGATCTGCTTGAAGATGAATTACCACAGGATGCACTTTATCACGTTGCGACAATGGCGTACTGTAAATACTATGCAGAAGGATATGATGCTGCAAAAGAGTTGATCGGGCAGACTTTGAACTGGGAATTAGATGATAAGTTTAAGATTTATGATTTCAAGGTTACAGATGTGTGGATGATCCAGCTAAATCACCTGGCTATCCGGAATGATTTTGAAGCTTTCCGTGAATCCTTCCGGAATTGGTATAAAACGATGAAGGAAATCAAACCAGATGAAGAACCGAGTAGTTACGATTATCGTATTTTGACTCCGATAGTAGAATGGCTGATCATTGAAGGAATAGGTGTCGATATACTAAATTACATTCTGAGTAACTGTTTTCCGGTCTTAACTTCTAAAAATGTGGATCTGAATAATTATGAATTGGTTTTAAACATGATACGTCAGAAATAGGATCAGTAAAGAATTCTGGTTTGTCCTTCAGTGATCTGAATGGTGTCCGAAT
The DNA here is from genome assembly GCA_965650615.1 of uncultured Fluviicola sp. Taxonomy (GTDB): domain Bacteria; phylum Bacteroidota; class Bacteroidia; order Flavobacteriales_D; family Crocinitomicaceae; genus Fluviicola. Next base: position 2,883 of record CBFGPJ010000319.1, read on the forward strand.
GTGGATGATCTTCCGGCATCTATTTCCATGGTAAACATAAGACAGTTGATCGGATATCATCATAAACTGAATGATGTCATCAATTCCTCCTTCTTAGTGATAAGTGGAATAAACTGTTAATAATAAGCTTTCAGCTTTCCCTCTGTAACCTGGTACGTTTGTCCCGTGTTGGGATCTTCCATTTCAAATTGAAAATGCATTTCAAGTAGTTGCTGAACAGTGTCCTGAACCAAAATTTCAAAGGTTCCGTCATTGATGGAATACAATTCGAAATTGGGCGCAGAATAAGAAAACCAGCAGTTGTAATCTTCAACCAATGTTTCGTAATCGTAAGTTCCGGTAGGAATACTTTTATTAATCATCAGGCTATAGGTATTCGCATTGGACTGTGGACTTGCAGCAGCAGCAATAGAAACAGCATATTCAAATGGATCACTAATCTCTAAATATCCGGGTGTGAATCCCACGCCATCCTTTTTAAGAAAAAAGGAACTGGTTGTGGCTGGTGTGTTTTGATTGGATTTGGTTTCTGTGTCCTTCTTTTTGCACGAAACGAACAATAAAGATCCGGTTAACAAGATAAATGATAGTGATTTCATGGTGAGAGATTTAATAATGAAAGGTGAAATCACCCTCTGTGATTTCAGGATACTGATCGATTTCGTCATTATACAGAGTTATTTCAAAATTACAATGCATCACTTTGGCAATTGTATCATTGGAAAGAACCGTTAAGGTACCATCCGACCATCCGAAATAAGTACTTGCGTCCTGGCTGTGGAAAAGAGCAAAGTATTCCGATTCACCATCTTCCAAAACATACGTGCCAGGCTGAATAGATCTCTTGATAAATCCGCCATAAGTATTGTTGACAACATCATTGTAAACAATTCGGGTCTCAAAAGAAAGCTCATCTTCATCAACTTGAGACACCAATACGTAATTTGCAGTATATGGTATTCCTTCTTTTTTCAAAGTGAAACTATTTGTAGTTGTACTTGGGGGAGGATTGTTCGTTTTTGCAGTTGAATCTTTCTTCTTACAGGAAAAAGCGACGAAACTTGCTAATAAGAGGATTAGTATGTTGATTTTCATGGGGGTTATTTTTTGTCCAATTTAATGAAATTTCAGGAATCTGTAAGATTTAACAGTTTTCATTTTTTATTCCTCCCGATTCAGTCTATCTTTATCCTCGCTTTAGGGGTGTCTGCTGCAACAGACTGAGAAATACCCTTTGAACCTGACGCTGATGTTTAGTAATCAGCATCCCGGCATTTCTAATCGGGATTCGGTTTGTACCGACGTAGGGAAAAGTGAAATGGATACATATTCTTTGTAGTCATTCCTAAAGTGCATAAATTACGATTTGGAATGACAATATCATTAAACAATCAAACAATAGAGATCGAAGCTCAATCGAAGCTTTCGAATGTGGTTTTTCAGCAATTAGGCGAAAATTCCAAGGGGATTGCCGTGGCCATTAACGGACAGGTCATTCCCAAAAACTCGTGGCA
>CBFGPJ010000320.1:0-4384 GCA_965650615.1 uncultured Fluviicola sp.
CTTTTGGTTGTTATTTGAAACTGTCAGTAGTATTTGATGGTTTTTACACCGGATTCGGATCTTTTGAGGTTTTCCTGCACCCCGAATTTATGGCTTATTAACAGGAAAAGACTTTGTTTCAAAAACAAAGAGTACTAACTTTTCTGATCTAAAATAAAGATGATGTTACAAGCTTTGAAAGATGAATTCGAACACGAAGTAAAAAGTACCCGGAAATTACTTCAGGTCATTCCGGAAAAGGATCTGGCGTACAAACCTTCTCCAACGTCATGGACGATGGGAGAACTTGCCCAGCACATTGCAACCATTTATTATTGGTATGTTGGAACTTTGACTCAGGATGTATACGATGTATCGGCTGATAATTTGGAACGGGGTCCAACAGACGACATCAAAGCAACTCTGGAACTTTTCGAAAAGAATGTAGAGAAGGCGAGGGCAGCATTGAATGCTATTTCGGAAGAAAATTTAAAGGACCCATGGACCATGATTTCAGGTGAACGTACCATCATGGGGCCTTTCCCGAGAGGAACTGTGGCGCGTGGTTTTCTTTTCAATCACATTTACCATCACCGCGGGGAAATGATTATCTACCTGCGGGCTACAGGAAACAAAGTTCCGGGATTGTACGGACCAACTTACGAAGAGGGCAAGGTGGATCAATAATGAAAAAGGGAGAATGTACATTCGGATGTTTTTGGTTTTTTGTATATTAATGACTTAATTGTCAACTATTTTACTGAATTAAACACTACATCATTGAAACGATCTATTCTAAATTTAAGTATTCTCGACAGTTTGCTTGAAGGATTCCAGGTAATTGATTCCAACTGGAAGTACCTGTATGTAAATACAACTGTTGCAAGTCAGGGGCAGAGTACTGTTGATAAATTATTGGGTAAGACCATGATGGAATGTTATCCGGGCATTGAAAACACCTTTATGTTCAGCCAGTTGAAAAAATGCATGAACGAACGAGTGACCCTTCAATTTGAGAATGAGTTTACCTATAATGACGGGAGCAAAAATTGGTTTGAATTACGCATAGAACCAATTCCTGAGGGGATTTTTATTTTGTCAACCAATATTACCAATCGCAAAACGGCAGAGGCAGAATTGATTCAGCTTAAAAATGACCTTGAAAATAAAGTGCGGAAACGCACTGCAGAACTGGAAAAGTTAAACAATGAAAAGGATGTGATCCTGAAGGAGATGCATCACCGGGTAAAGAATAACCTGCAGATCATTTCCAGTTTGATCCGTTTGCAAATGGAGGAAGGAAATAACAATTTTAACGGAGTACTTGATAAAACGCAATCACGGATAGAAACCATTGCCAGTATTCACGAATCGCTTTATAAGCACGAGGATTTGGCACTGATCAACGTGGCAAATTACTGGGAAAAACTATTCAATGATTGTTTGAATTCCCTGGTGAATGATCCGTCAAATTTTAAATTGAACCTGGATATTGATTACCTGGCGCTTCCTGTAGATAAAATGATCCCACTGGGCTTATTGATCAATGAATGGATCACCAATTCAATTTTGCATGGTTTTAAAGGAAGAGATCACGGAGAGATTTACCTGGGGCTTCGGTTGAAGGATGGGAAGTACCGGCTAACCTATAAAGACGACGGTGGCGGTTTTTCCGAAATTCCGGAGGACGACGATCACCATTTCGGTCATTTTTTAATAGATGGTTTTGCTGACCAGCTCAATGGGACTGTTCATAAAAAGGAAAGTAAAGCAGGAGTTTGCTTCGAATTGGTGTTTGAGTAAACAAGAAATGTATTGTCCTGGAATATGATTGACGAAAATTTTATCCTTACAATACTACGGAATTTAATTACACAGGTCGTTTACTAATTCAAGGCACATTTAATTTGGTATATTTGGCGTCATAATTAAACCTGATTCATGCAACGACTGAAACTAAATTTTGCTTTTATTTTTTTCTTTTTGATTTCCTCCAATTTCTTTGCTCAGCAAACTTATTTTGTTACGAATACAAATGATTCGGGTGTAGGATCACTTCGTCAGGCAATTTTAACTGCGAATGCAGACAACATAGCTTTTTCCGATATTGATCTTCAACAAGTAGCGGGTTCCACTATTATTATTACCTCACAATTACCCGATATAACTGCCCATGGTTTAATGACTTATTTTCCTCCTGGTACTTATGTAAGTGGAAATAATCAAGTACATACTCCGGCAATCAGGTTGGAGGATTATGGTTATCCTTTCGGGACTTCTGCGATGTTTATCAATTTTTTGCCATCAAATTTAATCGTTACAAATACAAATGATAATGGCCCTGGGTCATTTCGACAAGCTCTTTATGATAGCAATACAACCTTAGTCGAAGACTCAGTTTCGTTTAATATTTCGGGAGTAGCTCCTCATACAATTTCTTTGTCGAGCGAATTACCACTTATTGAAGCATCTTTGGTAATAGACGGAACAACACAACCTGCCAATGGCTATACCGGTGTTTCACCTCACATAGTTTTAACACGTAATACAATTGTCAATACCTGCTTGAAATTTTACGGTGAAGATCTGGAAATATATGGATTGTTAATAACCCAGTTTAATAAAGGGATGGATTTGGAGGGAATGAATATCACAGTAGGTGCTCCCGGAAGAGGTAATGTTATTAATGGGTTCAATTCCAATGGGGGAATCGAAATTGAAGGTAAAGGAGGAGATCTGAAGATCATGAATAATCTTTTAGGGACCAATATTACAGGTGATTCGATGATTGGTCCTTCTGCAGGTATTGCAATCTATATGAGAAATGAAAATTATTGGTGGCAGGAAAATATTCCAAATGCGGTTATACAAAATAATGTTTTGGCTGGGGAATTTAGAGGGATGTTAATAGATGGGGTTTTTGGGAATCTGGAAGTAGGGACAAATACAGTTGGTACAAATGCTACGGGTACATATCTGCAAGGTGCATATTGGTTAGGTATCGAGATTGACGGGAGCGAAATTGACAGTATTGTGCTGAATGGAAATGTTGTGAGTGGTTGCATGAAAGGGGTGATAATAAATTATACCAAGCCTGGAAAGTGCCTGATAATTAATAATAAGATTGGAACAGATATTACCGGAAGTTATGAACTTTCCAATAAAGAAGGTTTGAATTTGTTTGGTTGTAAGAAGGCACAGATTGGGAGACCTGGGGAAGGAAACGTCATTTCCGGTAATACAGAAGGTGGTATCAGACTTGCAGAAGATTCTGCATCTGTCTTTATGAATAATTTCATTGGGACTGATATTACCGGGACTTATAGTATCAATAACTACAGCTTTTGGGGAGCAGTAACGATGAATTCTTGTGTTTCTACTAAATTCGGAACTTCCGTTCAAACCGGAAATATTGTTTCCGGAAATTTAACCAAGGGAATTGTAATTTCAGGTTCCGAAAATATTTCATTTAAAGGGAATAAAATAGGGGTCAATGTATTGGGGGATTCCTTGGGAAACTACTTCGAAGGTATTCGTTTACAAACTTCAATTAATTGCGTGATAGGAGGGGATGATATATTTGACGGAAATATCATTGCCTGCAATAAGGGAGATGGCATTTTTATGAGCGGAGTTCAATGCCGATATAATAAAATTTCAAAAAATCGAATGTATGGCAATGGAAAGAAGGCGATTAATCTGAATTTATCAGAGCCGGAGGTTGCAAACGATGCTTTCCCAAAACCAGTATTTGATAGTCTGTCAAACGGAATAATCTATGGAACAGCATTGCCAAATAATAGGATTCAATTGTTTTATACGTTAGATGCGGATAAACGTTCTCAGGGAAACACTTTCCTTGCAGAAGTGACTGCAGATATCCTTGGTCATTGGCAATACTCAGGTGCTTTTCACTCGGATTCAATCATTACAGGGTTAGCAATTGATCAGTTAAACGGAAATAGTTCTGAGTTTTCAGGTGTATGCTACAAACCGGATGCTTCGTTTAATTATACTCATGTTGGAGTTTCATCTATATTTGAAACTGTTTTTCACGAAGGGAATAATTACTCTTGGTATTTTGGTGACGGAGACAGTATCTATCAATACCCATATGGAGATAAGGTCTATCATACATATAATGATACAAATTATTACAATGTCACTTTGATTATTGAGAATGCATGCTGGTCAGATACGAGTGTGCAATTGGTTCATATCAATGACAATCTTTCTGTAGAGACTTTGAAACACCCTTCTATTAATCTTTTCCCAAATCCAGCAAACGAATCATTTAGTGTTGTGGCACCTAGTTTGATTGGAAATGAATTTGTTTTGAATGATTTTTTAGGAAATCGAATATATTCGATATGTTTATCCAAGGAAGTGACTGATATTCCGCGAA
>CBFGPJ010000321.1:0-4377 GCA_965650615.1 uncultured Fluviicola sp.
AAGGTAACTGAATGCTTACGCAGGAGCTCCAGCATAGGCGCAGCGAAGTCGAAGTTACATCATTCCCGGCATTCCGCCTGGCATTCCGTGTGAGTGCGGAGCTTCAACTTCCGGCTCATCTGCAATGACACATTCCGTAGTCAATAACATGGAAGCGATTGATGCCGCATTCTCAATTGCGATACGTGTTACTTTAGTTGGATCAATTACACCAGCTTCGTACAAGTTTTGGTATTGATCCGTACGTGCGTTGTATCCGAAATCAGCTTTTCCTTCACGTACTTTCTGAACAACTACTGCGCCTTCACCACCTGCATTGGCAATGATTTGACGTAATGGCTCTTCAATAGCGCGTTTCACGATCGCGATTCCTGTTGTTTCATCGTCATTTGTTCCTGTCAATGTATCCAATGCATCCATTGCGCGGATCAATGCAACACCACCACCAGGTACGATTCCTTCTTCCACAGCAGCTCTTGTTGCAGCCAACGCATCATCTACACGGTCTTTCTTTTCTTTCATTTCAACTTCCGTAGGAGCTCCAATGTAAAGAACAGCAACACCACCAGCCAATTTAGCCAAACGTTCCTGTAACTTCTCACGATCGTAATCGGAAGTAGTGGATTCCATTTGTGCTTTGATCTGACCGATACGTGCCTGGATATTATCTTTCTGTCCTGCACCGTTGATGATCGTTGTATTGTCTTTGTCGATCTCTACTTTTTCAGCAGTTCCCAACATATCCAAAGTTGCATTTTCCAATGTCAAACCACGCTCTTCTGTAATAACTTGTCCACCTGTCAGGATAGCGATATCTTCCAGCATAGCTTTTCTGCGATCACCGAATCCCGGAGCTTTCACAGCGGCAATTTTCAATGATCCGCGTAAACGGTTTACAACCAGGGTGGTCAATGCTTCACCGTCTACATCTTCAGCGATGATGATCAACGATTTTCCGTTTTGAACAACCGGTTCCAAAATCGGAAGCAATTCCTTCATGTTGCTGATCTTCTTGTCGTAGATCAAAATCAACGGATGCTCCATTTCAGCGATCATTTTATCTGTATTTGTAACGAAGTACGGAGACAAATATCCACGGTCGAATTGCATTCCCTCTACGGTTTTTACATCCGTTTCAGTTCCTTTTGCTTCTTCAACAGTGATTACACCGTCATTACCAACTACTTTCATCGCTTCAGCGATCAAAGAACCGATCGTTTCATCGTTGTTGGCAGAGATCGTAGCAATTTGCTTGATCTTGTCGTTGTCAGAACCAACTTCTTTGGAGATTTTTTTCAAATCAGAAACAACGGAAACAACAGCTTTGTCAATTCCACGCTTCAAGTCCATTGGATTTGCTCCGGCAGCAACGTTTTTCAATCCTGCAGTGATAATAGCCTGAGCCAATACCGTTGCAGTGGTTGTTCCATCACCAGCAATGTCTGCTGTTTTTGAAGCTACTTCTTTCACCATCTGTGCTCCCATGTTTTCAATAGGATCAGCCAGCTCAATTTCTTTAGCAACAGAAACACCATCTTTAGTTACTTGCGGAGCTCCGAATTTCTTTCCGATTACTACGTTTCTTCCTTTTGGTCCAAGAGTTACTTTCACTGCATTTGCCAATGAATCAACTCCTTTTTTAAGCTTCTCACGAGCTTCAACATCAAAATAAATTTGCTTTGCCATTTTTTTATGTCTGAATGTGTTTAATTAATTGTTACTTAAATGTTCAAATTGAACTCTAAACTCTTTCAACTTTTGAATTACCCTATGATTCCGTAAATATCACCTTGTTTCATGATCAGGTAATCTTTTCCGTCGATTTTGATCTCAGTACCGGAATATTGACCGTAAATAACGATGTTGTCTACTTTTACTTCCATCGGTTCGTCTTTTTTACCGGGACCAACTGCGATCACAGTTCCTTTTAATGGCTTCTCTTTTGCTGTGTCCGGAATAATAATACCACTTGCTGTTACTTGCTCTGCCGCTGCAGGCTCAATTAGCACTCTGTCTGCTAAAGGTTTAAATGTTGTTGACATATTGTTATTCGTTTTAGATAAAATTTGACGGATTTCTTTTGACTAAGATTATGCCATTCCTCCTAAAGGTGTCAATTTTTCATTTTGTGAAGATACATAAATAAAAAATGTCAGTATGTTGTGACATACTGACATTTCAAATGCTGTTATATTCGACCGATTATTGCGGCTGAGGACCACCTTGAGTTCCGCCTGGACCTTTTTGTCCGCCTTGTTGCTCTTTCTTCGGTTGTTCTTTTACTTTTGCCGGTTTCATCAAGGTTGTCAAACCAATACTTGCTACTAAAATTACTGCTGCAAGTGTCCATGTTGCTTTTTCGATAAAATCATTGGTACGTTGTACACCACCAAGTTGTTGTGCAGCACCGAAATCAGAAGATAAACCTCCTCCTTTTGGGTTCTGAACAAACACAACTACGATTAATAAAACGCTTGCTAATACTAGTAAAATTGAAATTAATGCTATCATTTTATGAGGTAATTTTTTTCTTTAATTCTTCAATTTGGAGTGCAAATAAACTCTTTTTTTCTGGAAATGCCAAACTTAATTGATGATAAACATGAATTGCTTTTGGAAAATTCCCTTGCGCGGCATATATTTTTGCCAAAGTTTCCGAAACCGGAATACGTTCATCGTCCAAACTTTCTTTCGCTTTCTTTGAAGGAGAATAAAATTCGGTCCTCGGTTTCGGCATGCTGGGGTTTGTTTCAATGAACTTATCGATGATTTCCTGTTGAGTGCTTTTTATCTCTGTTTTAAGTGGTTCTGTTTTTTCCTTCATCTCTTCATCTTTGCCAGATGAAGCTTCAGTCTTCGAAAGCAGTGCTTTCTCTTCCTGGGAGTGATCACCTGCTTTTAACCAGCTGGTAAATGATCGCTTGGCATCCGAAGGAATTGGCTGAGAGACGGGTTCTGTTGTTGTCTCTGTTTCCTCTTGAACCACAGCGATCGACTGCGCTTGATCTGCTACTGGTTCATTCTCATTCTGCTTCTCACTCTGAGTCAAGTAGTCTTGCGACAAAGTCGCGGCAACCGTTTCAAAATCAAAAATGTCTTTTTCAATGGTTTCGATCTCAGGTTGTGTTTCCGACAGAATTTCTTCTTTGATCGGATCTTCCTGATCAGGAACCGATACAGGTTCTTCAGTAACAGTTTCCTCTTTCTTTTCTTCAGCTTCAATCCGAGTTTCAGGAATTACCTTAGCTTCTTCTATCGTGTAACTTTGAGCGCCAGTTTCAAGGATATTTACCTCCTCATTCTGTTTCTCATTCTGAGTTTCCGGAACAACCTCTTCAATGTGAGTGTGGGTCACCTCCTCATTCCCGCTCTCATTCTCATTCTGTTTCTCATTCTGAATAAGAGCTTCGCCTTCAAAAGCACCGTGGAGTAAATGGAACAATCGGGCGCGATCAGATAATTTATAAGCCTGTTTCGGAAGTGCTTCATCCAGGTGAACGGATTGAAAACGGGAAACTCCCTGTAAATACAATAAGGAATAAACCGAAGAATACGGATGTTTTTCAGACAATTCACGTAAAACCTCTACATCTTCGGAACGCATGAGCTCCGGATGCAGGATGAATTCGGCTATTTGTTCTGTATTCAGCATCACCAATTGGATAACAATTTATTTACTACGTCCTGTACCACTTGTTGGTTAATGGATTCCAATAAACGGGTTTCTACATCTACCAATTGTTCATTTGATTCATAATCGGCAAAACGCGAACTCGTGAATTCCATTTTTTCCAAACCTTTGTTTGGTGTAATAATAGTGAAATTAACTGAAACTGTTAAACGGTTCTTTGCAGCTACATCTCCCTGCTGGATCGCAATTGGAGAAGTGTTGTAACCTGAAATGATCCCACTGATTTTAACTTCCGCATCATCCAGGGTAGAGGCTAGTTTTAAGCGTGTATTGTTTTGGATCCCGCTTCGCATGGCTTCCGATAAGTTTGCCGGATAATTGGATGGAGCAGTTGCAGCACTTAATTCCAACGGAGTAATGTAGAATTTCTTCCAGTTTTCCGGCATCGAATTGTCGATCGGATTCATAAAGACTTTCGGCCAGCAGCTGCTCAGACCGGCTAATAAAATAAAAGCGATTGCTAGTTGTTTCATCCTTGAATATCGTATTCTTTGATCTTGCGATACAAAGTTCGTTCCGAAATTCCCAACTCTTCCGCAGCATACTTTCTTCTTCCGCGATGCTTATCCAGTGCTTTTTGGATTAATTCTCTCTCACGATCTTCCAACGACAATGATTCCTGAACTTCTTCATGAATTTCAATGTCTTCCGTGTCCGGTTCCCGGTAATTGTCCGGATCATAAACC
>CBFGPJ010000322.1:0-4374 GCA_965650615.1 uncultured Fluviicola sp.
TCCATAATCGGAATCTCCGGACCTGTGAGGGTAATCAGGGCGTTGTCCACTTCCATTCCATACAATGCTGCCAACACGTGTTCTGTCGTGTATACTTTCGCACCGTTTGATTCCAGCGTTGTTCCACGATCTGTAGAAACTACCAGGTCTGCATCTGCTTTAATAATCGGTTGACCATCTACATCCAATCGTTGAAATTTATATCCGTGATTTTCAGCAGCAGGATGGATTTCCATAACAACTGGTTCTCCGGTATGTAAGCCAACACCATTGAATGTGATTTTTTCTTTTAGGGTAAATTGTTTGTCCGACATATTATTCTGCAGATTTTGAAAGGGTTTTAATTTTATCTTCTAATTCTGATAATTTCTTGATAATGATTGGAAGTCTTCTGAATCCGACAAATGATTTTTTGTAATCATCCATTGGAATTGCAGGAGATCCCATAAGCACTTCGGCTTTTTTGATGGTATTCGGAATTCCGGACTGAGCAACGATCTTTGTTCCGTCAGCCACATGAAGGTGTCCGCTAATTCCTGCTTGCCCGCCGATCATGACGTGTTTTCCGATTTTCGCTGAACCGGCAACCCCCACTTGTGCAGCAATTGCAGAGTGGTGACCAACTTCCACATTGTGAGCCAAATGAACGAGGTTATCGATTTTCACTCCCTGGCGAATAACCGTTGATCCCATGGTTGCGCAGTCAATTGTGGTATTGGAACCGATTTCCACATCATCTTCCAGGATCACATTCCCGATTTGCGGCACTTTGGAGAATACACCTTTTTCATCCGGCGCAAACCCGAAGCCATCGCTTCCGATTACTACTCCGGCATGCAATACACAACGATTTCCGATCTTCGTATCAGCATATATTTTCACTCCGGCATGAATGGTGCAATCATCACCAATTACAACTCCATCCCCGATATATGCCTGCGGGTAAATTTTTACGTTATTTCCAATAACCGTATTCTCTCCGATGTATGCAAAAGCTCCCAGGTACAAACCTTCACCAACTTTCGCTGAATCCGAAATAAAAGAAGGATTTTCGATCTTTGGTTGTTTCTGGCGCATCTGATTGTAAACTTCCAGCAATTTTGCAAAACATGCATAAGCATCATCTACTTTTACCAGGGTCAGTGTTTTCGGGAGTTCTCTTGCAGGAATAAATGATTTATTCACAATGCAAATACTTGATTGCGTTGTGTAAATATACTCTTCATACTTTGGGTTCGACAGGAACGAAAGTGTACCTGCCTGGCCCTCCTCAATTTTAGCTAAGCCAGCAACTGTAACATCCGAGTTGCCAACAACTTCACCGTTCAGTATAGTAGCTATTTGCAGCGCTGAAAATTCCATTGGACAAAATTAGTAAAAACCTTTAGGTTACGTAAGTGTTAACCGATATTTATTAACATGTCATTGTTTTGAAATGACGTGAATCTGTTGCTAATTGGACTCTAATTCGTAAAACTCGATATGATCCTTAAACCAGGTCGTTCTGGACCTAAGTGTGTCGCCGTTTTTACGCGGAAGCACAACCATTTGTTCCGGAGCAGGTTCTGCATTCAACCTGGATTGTGAAAAATCGATCCATCCGTTTTTCATCAACAGGAATTGAAGGTGCGCTTCGTCTTTAATTTCGAACTCCTTCATCTGTTCAGCCAACTCAGCATTTTCTGCCAGATAAACGAAGCTTTTCACGTTTGGAAAATGGATCATACGCCCCATTCCTTCTGTGGTGCTTTTGAATTTCTGAATCGATCCTTTTGGCCAAACAGCTTCGGCAATGTATGCGTCTTCAGGCATGGAAAACCACAATTCGACATTTTTCCCGTTGATCTCTTTCTCGATTTTATACACTTTCAAATCTCCCTGCTTTTTACTGGAACCAAAGGCAATGGATCCGTCATCCAGGAACGAGACAATCAGGGAATCACTTAAATGATGCTTATCAAAAATGCGCTGATTCGCTTCTGATATTACAAGCACCTTTCCCATAAACGTATTCTTAACCCTGTTTTCCGGCAACCAGGAACAACCCCGGTTTCTGAAAAAGAAAAAAACCATTATCAGCCCGATACCAAAGCCAAATCCATACAATCGCAAACGTCTCCAAAAATTCTTCATAGCTATACGTGTAAGTTCAAAAAAAAAGTCCGACTAGCGGACCTTTTTATACTTGAATTCTAAATTAAATCAATGCATCCAACTTTGCAGTCAACTGTCCTTTAGGAACAGCACCAACTGATTTGTCAGCAATTTCCCCACCTTTTACGAAAATGATCGTAGGAATATTACGAATTCCAAACTGAGCAGAAACTCCCGGGTTTAAGTCAACGTTTACTTTACCAATGATTGCTTTACCGTCGTATTCATTTGCCATTTCTTCAACGATTGGACCTATTAATCGACATGGACCACACCATTCTGCCCAAAAGTCTACCATTACCGGTTTGTCTGATTTCAATACAAGCTCTTCAAAGTTTGCATCTGTGATTTCTAATGCCATAATTGTTTCAATTTTATGTGACTTCTTTCGTCGGTCTAAAGTTACTATTTGTTTTTGTTTGTCAAAAGCTTTGCCAAGACAATTTACACTGTCAGATTGTCATGCTGAACAAACATTTTCTTCATTGTTTTCTGGTTATCTGTTTCCAGACAATAGAAATAAACACCATTATCCAACTCCTTCACGTCGAAGCGAACGATGTGCCCCCCTGAAGAAAATGCTTTATCCTGAACAACCTTGATTGTCTCCATTTTTTCATTCAAAATTGAAAACACAACTTTTTTATCCTGTTCGATCGTGAAATAAAATTCAACCTCATCCGTTTGGGTTTTGTTTTCCAAATCAAAGAGTAAAGCATAATCCTCTTTTTTCAAAGCTCCTTTAGAAAAGCGCTTTATTACCGACTTGTAAGCAATATACAACATTGCAATTGCAGCTAATGCGATCAAAGTTCCAAGGACTTTGCTTTCCCAGGAACGAATTCCTTTGACAAAATTTACACGGAACAAGATCAATAAGGTGATCAGAAGACTGAGACCAACCAAGGTCAATAAGGTTCTTTTTTTCATATGTTATAAGGAAATAATTCCCGGAATTACTTGTGCTTTTTCATAAACAGCAATAATCGAGTCAACGTCAAGCATCATTTCTTTTACGCTTACGCTGACAAATTTACCATTGCTTGATTCATGAAACTGGATGCGTGCCGTTTCGTCAAACAAAGCTGTGGTTTGAGCCAGAGCCTGGGGTGTATTCGGTACAATGAACTTGAAAAAATAGACATTGGGCCATTCTTCCAGGCTTAACTGTTCCCTTAATTTATCAAATGTTCCTTCACTCATTATTTAAGACTTTAAGACTTAAGGCAAAAGAGCTGATAGCAAGTTCTTTTGTTCTGCCTTTTCGTCTTTCATTTCATTTTTATGAACTTGCACTCATAGATATTTTGACAACAAAGATAAGCGCTTTAAAGCTAGCAAGAGGTCTTTTCCAAGCTCTCTTTTATTCTTTTCCAGATCTGAAAAAGTAAGCCAGCCTTTTTGCGCCGCCTGCTTCAACCCGTTTTGCACCAGCATCGGATCGGGTTCCACACCGAAAACAGGTTCTTCATCCGACCAATCCAGGACGTGAAACTGTTCTGAAAATGCGCGTTCCATTTTTAAACCTTCTTCCAGGATAATCACTAATGCAGCTGGAGTTTGCGTTTGTGTAAACACTATTTTCCACGCACTTTTGGCTTTCATATAGCTTTCCCATAAAACCAACACCGCATCGGTCGGCTTCAGGTCATAGCTGAATGCTATTACTTCCGGGTTCTGAAACAATTCCTGATCGGCAGCAATTTTGGCCAGGACCTCCAAACGAGTCAGTTTTGATTTGAGGGTCAATCGCAACAAAGGTTTTGCCAGAATGGCTTTCCGGATCTCAAAGATTTCAAGTTCGAGTGCATCCGCTACCTCATCCAAATTCTCTATGCGGAGAACTGCCAGTATTTCATCCTGGGTCACAACTCAGGTTCCTTATTGTTTCTGCGCATGCGGATATTGAGAAACTCAACCAACAGGGCATAAACCATCGCAAAATAGATGTATCCTTTCGGAATGTGCTGACCGAATGATTCCGCAATCAACAAAACTCCGATCGTTACCAGGAAACCCAATGCAATCATTTTAATTGTAGGCCTCGCATTAATAAAATTCGCTATGGGCCTTGCAAAGATCAACATAATGATCATCGAAATAATTACAGCCAAAACAATAATAATAAATGGATTGCCATGTGCTTCATGACGGATATCATTGGTCATACCAATTGCAGAAATCACCGAGTCAAAACTGAAAATAAAGTCGATCGCTACG
>CBFGPJ010000323.1:0-4359 GCA_965650615.1 uncultured Fluviicola sp.
AAATTGCATCAACCGGGAATAGTGGGAATTGTGGTTGTTTTGGCTCTTTGTTACCGATGACCCCGGCACAAGCCCTGATTAAGAACATTATTGGAATGGGCTTGCTGGTTATTCTTTATCAAAAAACTTCTAAACAAAATGACCGGTTGAATTTTTCGTTTGTTGCAGCGATCACATTTGCTTCTATTCTTGCTGTATTCCTTGTCGGACCAATGCAACGTAAATCCAATGATGAATTGGTGGAAGAAATGATGCAGGAAATGAATATGGACCAGACAGATGAACCGAATACAAAAGTTGAGGATTCCGTTACGGTGAAAGTGGAAAAGTTAGAACCTGCATCTACTTCCAATCCGAAATTGATAAAAGGGGAGAAATCAGAAGTTGTAGAAGAAAAGCCGGTACTGGATGAACCAAAAGCGAAAAAATCCGGATTTGCTTCTCAATACGGAGATATCGATAAAGGAAGGAAGATCCTTTGTTTCTTTGCTCCGGGATGTGATCATTGTAAAGAAACAGCAAAGGCGCTGACAGAAATGGCTTCAAAAGATCCGAATTTCCCTGAAATGAAAATTGTCTTCATGGATGAGGAAGCAGAACTGATTCCTGACTTTTTTGCTTTTGCGGGGAAAAAATATCCGTTTAAAATCCTGGATGTTGCTTCATTCTGGACTGTATTGGGTGGAACAAAGGATACTCCGGGAGTATTTTACCTCTGGAACGGGAATATCCTGAAAGAATATGACGGGATCAATGAACGTGCATTTAAAAAGGACGAATTCAAAAAGATCGTTCAAAAGAAGTGGTCTGAATTAAAGTAGCAATATCTAAATGATTCAAAGCGTATTTGCCGCAGATTCACGGATCAAAGCGAGCCTGCCGGACTCGCCACTAAGTAAACAACTGGGAGAAGAGGCATCCGGTAGGTGCCTCAAAAAATCTGTGCATCTGTGGTAAAAGAAATATGTATCAAGAAATGAGTTTAATGGGGGATGGATGTCTCCTGATTTAACTATCTTCATGATTCATTCGGATATTATGAAAAGCCTGTTCATTATTCTTTTATTTTTCTCGAGCTTCTTTTCCCAGGCTCAGAAAAAACAACACTTTGATGAAGATAAATTCTACCTGGAATTGGGGATTTTAGCTCAGAAAAAAGACTTTTTTGAGGTGAAAAGCCTGCTCATAGCCAATAAATCCCGGATCGATAAAGAGGTTTATTTCTATTATTGGAGTTTGGTCGAAAATGCTTTTTCCCACTTCAGGGAATCGAACGAAGCGATTGAGGATTTTATGGAAGGTGCAGGATCGATGAATAACGATTCTCTTTTCAAAGAGATTTTGATGGTGAAGCAGCTAAACCTGGTGAATCTGTTTGAGTACAAAGAAGCTTATTTTACCAATCAGTATATCCTTGAAAAGTTCAGGTATGTTTGCACGGAAGAAGAGATAGCAGACCTGTCGAATACAAGTGCTATCTGGAAAGGATTGGAAAATTCGGGAAAGCAGGTGATCCATCATCCCGTTGATGTGAAGATCCGGTTGTCGCGTGATAAAGCAAACTTGGCAAATGTACCCGTGACCGTATCAGGTAAAACCAAGGATTTTATATTTGATACAGGAGCGAATTTTTCAGTAATTCAACGTTCTGTCGCTCTTGAAATGGGATGTGAAATAATTCCGGTCCAGTTTGATGTGTCAGCAATAACCGGCGCAAAAGTAAAAAGCGATCTGGCCGTTGTAAAAGAGTTGACAATTGGAGGTCCAGAAGGGTCGGGACAAGTTATCACTTGTGAAAATGTTGTTTTTCTCGTTTTTGATGATAAAGACCTGACTTTCTCAGAAGTGAATTATTCGATCCAGGGAATTATTGGATTTCCGGTCATTCGTAACCTGGAAGAGATTCATATTACAAAGGATGATCAATTAATCGTTCCTGAAACTCCGGAAGTCTATAAGAACAGTAACATGTTTTTGAACGGATTTGTTCCGGTTGTACAGGTTACTCAAGAGTCAGATACACTGCAGTTTTCATTTGACACAGGAGCAGTTGAAACTTCTTTGAATAGCGCCTATTATACAAAGTATAAAAAGAAAATAGAAAAGAAAGGGAAAAAGCAAACCCTAAAATCCGGTGGAGCAGGAGGAATGGTTGAGTTTGAAGGTTATATCTTACCGAAAGTAACCATCGCAGTTGGTACATCGCAGGCAACGCTCCACGATGTTCAGGTTCGAAAAGATCGTGTCGGGGAATCAGACGCTGGCTTTGACGGAAATCTCGGGCAAGATTTTATCAAGCAATTCGATGAAATGATCATCAGTTTCAACTATTCGACGATCCGGTTCAAATAACCAAAAGGTACCTTCGGCTACGCTCAGTTACCTTTTACGTTTTATCATTATTATTTCGGTGACTGAATACTTACGCAGGAGTTACAGCATAGGTGCAGCGCCAGTCGAAATCCAGAAATGACAATAGTTACTTCGCTGTTCCGCTTGTCTTTGTTTCCTGAGTTTTTACCGGTTCGGCAGCTTCTGTCTTTTTTGGTGCTGCAACCATTATCACTTCACCCGCTGCTTCACGTACCTGGGCAAATAACCAATCATACATTTCATCCGTCCGGAAAATTCGTTCCAAAGCTCCATGATTTGCTCCGGCAATTTCTGTATAAATCAGGTTTTTCCCATTGTTACAATTCTTGATTGCAGAAACCATTTCCCTGGAATAGCGCACCGGAACTGCTTCGTCTCTGTTGCCATGCTGAATCCACATGGGAATACTTGCCAGATTACATGCGTCTTTTGGATTTCCACCACCGCAAAGTGCTACTGCTGCGGTAATTTTGTCTGCATGTTTTCCGACAAAATGCATAGTCCCATAACCACCGAGGCTCATGCCGCAAACATATACACGGTTCGTGTCGGTTTTATATAATTTTTGAACGTACTGTAAAACTTCAAGTACTTTATCCGGGTTCCAGGATCCTGAAGCAACTTGCGGTGCAATTACAATCGCCGGAACTTTGCGCCCTTTTTCAATTTCGTGGATCACTCCATATTTTTTTACCCGGTTCAAATCTGTTCCGCTTAAGCTTTTACCGTGAAGGAAGATCAGGATTGGAGGATTGTTATTCAGAGTAGCCGAATCCGGAAGGTTCAACCAAAAATTGTAATATGTTTTTCCTTTTACAGCACTTAATTGTGCAAACGATTGAAGACCGACAACTAGACAAATTACGACAAGAATATACTTCATATATTTTTTATTACATTTTAGTGCAACTGTACTAAGGTTTGTTGCATATCACCGGCCGCGGCTGGTTCTTATTTTTCATTCGGGGTCGCTAAGATAGGGATTTTATAATAAGTGAGTTTTTAAGTTTTGGTTAATTCCTGATCATTTTAGTATATACCAGGGTAGAGGTTCGCTATTTTGCGAATTAGCGAATTGGAGAATTCACGAAACGAAAATTGTGGAATTCGGATTAAAACAAAAAAACCTCGACATTTATTGTCGAGGTTTTCTAAATTCATTGAGCAACCTGCTTATTGCCTTGCTGCATCAAGCATTTGCTTGTATTTTGCTTCTTTTTCTGTGTTTTTAAGTGCTCTGGCAATTTTCACCAAACTGTTCAGAACATCCACATCTTTTGGTGAAATAGTCACATATTTTTCCAATGGCTCCATGGCAAAACCATAGAACTCTAAACTTTTTGCAAGCAATTCATCCGATTCTTTTTTTGCATTAGGAGGAAGATTTCCTGCTTTTTGGCGCAACTCAAAACCTTTACTGGAGAAATAACTTCCTAAGTTATAATAAGCATCCGCATAATTCGGATCGATTTCAACCGCTTTGTTCAGGTTTTCCAAAACTGTCTTGTCGTCATTCATTTCCATGGCGATAGTTCCCAAAGCAAAGTATAAATGCTTATCCTTCGGAGATTTAGCGATAGCTTGCTTCAAAAACTCAACAGCCTTATCATTTTGTCCTGCTTTGATATAAGCCATCGCAGTTGCGCGATAGATCTCGTTCGGCTTGTAATTTACATCTGCAGCTTTCTTGTAGTATTCTGCCGCCTGAACGTAATTGGAATCATTTTCAGCAGCAATACCTGCATAATAAATAGCAGTGGTATCCAATTGGTTCAGAATGTTTGTGTAATCATTAACTGTACCGAAAGACATCATTGCTTCTTTGAATTTTTTAGCGTCAAAAGCAGCAGATCCTGTCGTATAAAGCATTTGCTTGATCGTGTTTACACTATTTTCGATATCCGAATCATATTTGTTCGAAAGATCATAAGCATCTTTATATGCTTTGATGGAAGTTTCCTTCGCATTTTCCGGAACATTTTTATT
>CBFGPJ010000324.1:0-4347 GCA_965650615.1 uncultured Fluviicola sp.
TATGAGCCGATCAAAAAGTTGTATTTCAAGGTGCAATATCAATGGTTTGACAGGTATTATGCTGCATTCAATCCATTCTACTTACAGGGTGCAGATGCCAGAAGAGAAGCGTGGAAACTACCTTCTTATGGTTTATTGAATGGATTTGCAGGATATTCTGTAAATATCAAAAAGGTGAATGTTTTCTTCAACGCGATGGTTTCGAATATTTTGAATTCGAAATTCATGGCTGATGCAACAGATAGTTATTATGCTCCATTTAATTCAGATGCACAATCAGCTTCTGTTGTTTTCGGACAAGGCTTGAGATTTAACCTGACATTAGGAGTTAATTTTTAAAAAATAGAAAATAACAATAAATAAGTAACTTTTGGATAAGCGGTATCTCTAATTTAGAGAGTAAGGTCAATTTCAATGCCTCTTCAGTTACCGTTTAGGAATTTGAAACAAATGAGAAAAATGAGAAAGTCAATTTTTTTAGTACTGTTATCAGCTTTTGCTTATAGCGTATCCTTGGCACAAGCAGTGTTGCCAACAACATGGAGTTTTACAACGACTACACTGCCGACAGGGTGGACTGAGTCAGGAACTGCATTTTATACAGCTTCCGGTAATACACCACCGGCAATGAAGTTTGACGGAACAGGTGATTACCTGCTTATCAACTTTGCAAGTGCTCCGGGGGCTTTAACATATTACCTTGCAGGAAACTCGTTCAGTGGCGGAACATTCACCGTTCAGGAATCTGCTGATGGTGTTTCTTATACTGCTTTGCATACACATACAGCTCCTCCCGCAGGAACATACCAACTATATACGGATAACCCGAATTCTTTGACGCGTTATATTAAATTCATTTACACGAATAAAGTAAGCGGAAACATTGGTTTGGACGATGTAAATATTGCTGTTGGTGCTGCTACACCGGCTCAGGAAATTAACGTGAAATATTCAGGAACAACAATTGTTTCAGGTGGTACACAAACAGTAAGTTCACCGGTTTCAACAATGACTCCGCTGGTATTTACAGTTGAAAACCTGGGAACAGCAAATACCTTGAATATCTCAAGCGCGGTTATTTCAGGGGCAAATGCTGCTGACTTCTCAGTGGCATCTTTTCCTTCAACTGTTGCTGCAACTGCAAATCAATCGTTGACAGTTAACTTTACTCCGGCGGCTGCAGGTAACAGAAATGCAGTACTTACAATCAATAGTGACGATGCGGATGAGGCTGCTTATGTGATCAATTTGTATGGAATCGGGGGGAACCTGGCAACAGAACCGGCTGCACAGGCAACAAATTTGGTTTTCTCGAATGTGAAATCATACCGATTGACAGGTACATTTACTCCGGCAACTGCAGAAGGATATTTGGTTCTTCGTAAAAAAGGATCTGCAATCACAGGTGTTCCAGCTGACGGAACAGTATATCAGCGTGGTGATATTGTAGGGGATGCTCAGGTTGTTTTTTCAGGAAACGCAACATCTTTTACACCGAATAACATTGTAGCAAGTACAGGATACTACTTTGTAGTTTATGCTTACAACGGACCGGGAACATACAGAAATTACAATACAACTGCTCCATTGACAGGAAACGTAACATCTTCAGGTTCTATGATGCCTGCAGGTTATTACTCATCCATTTCTACAAGCAGTCCAACGTTTGTTGCTGATCTTCACAACCTGACAAATCCGCATGATATGCAATTCTACAGCAACTACGGACCTTATATGGTTGCCAAATTTGCTGCAAGAGACACAACATTGGATCGCCGTGTAGTAACATGTGTTTACAGTGGTGAAAATAAGATCTATACTGAACCGTTTGACTTTACTGCAACAGGATTTAGCCGTGAACATACTTACTGCCATAGCTGGATGCCGACAAACCCGGCAGATGCACTTCCTGAGTACAACGATTATCACCACTTGTTCCCTACAAACCAAAACAATGCAAACGCATTGAGAAGTAACTACCCGTTAGGTAAAGTTGTGAACCAGACAGGAGGTTATTTGGGATGTAAATTCGGAACAGATGCAAATGGTCACCAGGTTTTCGAACCAAGAGACGAGCACAAAGGTGATGCTGCTCGAGCAATGATGTACGAAGCAATTTGTTATACAACAGTTTCAGGAAACAATTGGGGATTCCCGAATCCGATCAGCGGTTCAATTCCTTACGGACAGGATCAGGCAATTTTGAAACAATGGAACGTTCAGGATTTACCGGATGCGTGGGAAATTTCAAGAAATGATTACGTTGATTCATTGCAGGAAAACCGTAATCCGTTTGTAGATAACCCGAACTTTGCTTGTTTCGTGAACTTCACAAACATGAGCTACGAGGCTTTAGGATGTACTGCTAATGTTGAAGAAGCGTTGTTGAACGGATTTATCTTATATCCGAATCCGGCTACGAATTCGTTGTTCATGAATGTGGACGCAACAACGATTATCGGTTATGAAGTAATTTCGATGGATGGTAAAGTGGTAAAATCTGCTGACGCGATCAACCAGGTTTTAATTGAATTAAATATTCAGGATTTGGAAACTGGTTCGTATCTTGTGAAAGTAAGAACGCCATTTGGGGCAACTCAAAAAACAATCGTTAAGAACTAAAGATGAAGAAACAAGTTTTTCTTTTTTTTCTTATAGGAGCAGGTCTTACGGCCTGCTCTTATCATTTACAGGTCACCGGCTCGAAACAGACTATTGATGATTCGAGTAAGTCCTCAGTAGAAATGGACTCATTGATTGCTCCCTATCGAAGAGAAATGCAGAAGGAATTTGGTTTGGTCATAGGTGAGGCTGCAACGGACCTGGTTACCGGAAGACCAAATTCGACGCTGGGTTTTTGGTTGTGTGATGAATTGATCAAAAAAGCGAAAGACAGTTCATTCTTTAAAAACGAACCGCTGGTTGCATTTATCAATAATGGTGGTTTGAGAGCTGATATCCCGAAAGGGAATATCACGGTTGGGGATATTTACAAAGTCATGCCCTTTGATAACCGCATGGTTTTTCTCAAATTATCCCTGGATAAGATTCCCGAAATGGAAGCTTACCTGAAAGAGAAAGGCGGCGAACCGATCGGAGGGTTTAAACTGGAGAAAGGAAAGCTCGTTTTTCCGGATAATCTGGCGAAAGAAAAGAATTATTTCTGGGTAATTACATCGGATTTTCTGGCAAACGGAGGAGATAATATGTTCTTCTTTAACAATCCTTTGCAACGATTTGATACGAATATTCTCTTTAGAGACTTCATTATTGAAGCTGTTAAAAAAGAGAAAAAAATTGCATTTTATCCTGAAGAAAGAATAAATTGGTAAGATGGAACGAAGATTATTTTTACAGCAAACAGGTGTTGTTGCTGGTGCTGCTATGATAGCGCCTTCATTGATGAGCGCGAAGAAAAAACAAAGCAAATTAGTCATCCTTCACACCAACGATACCCATTCCAATATTGATCCGTTTCCGGTAAATCATCCCAAATTCCCGAATATGGGAGGAGTTTCCAGGAGAGCAAGTTTGATCCAAACCATCCGGGACCAGGAAGACCATGTGTTGTTATTGGATGCAGGAGATATTTTCCAGGGAACACCTTACTTCAATAAGTTTAAAGGAGTTCTTGAGATGAAGACCATGGCTGCCATGAATTACGATATTGTAACCCTTGGGAACCACGACTTCGATATTGGAATGGAGGCTTATAAAAGTGCCTTGTCCCATGCTTCGTTCCAGGTTGTCAATGCGAATTACGAACTTGCTTCCACACCGCTTTCCGAAGTGGTAAAGCCATATACCATTATCAATAAAGCCGGGTTTAAGATCGGGATTTTTGGATTGGGAGTAAATCTTCAGGGCCTGGTACCAACTGAAAACTGGAAAGGATTAACTTACCAGGACCCGGTTGCTACTGCTCAAAAACAAGCAGATATTCTGAGAAAGGAAGGTTGTGATGTGGTGATTTGTTTGTCACATTTAGGCTACGAATACAAAACAGATCAGGTTTCTGATAAAGTATTGGCAGCATCGACCAAAGGAATAGATGTCATTATAGGTGGACATACCCACACGTTCTTGGAAGACATGCAGGAATTTAAGAACAAAGACGGAAAAGCTGTTTTTGTTAACCAGGTTGGTTACGGAGGCTTGAAATTGGGCCGGATCGATATTGAATTATGCCCTGATTCGGGCAAATTTACCATTGCATCGATCAATCAATTATTGGATGAAAGTATTGCATAAGAAATTGTGAAATTATAAAACACGTAGGGGCGCGATTAATCGCGCCCCTACGTGTTTTATATATCGCACCCCTGCGTGTTTACAGATCAATCCGGA
>CBFGPJ010000325.1:0-4345 GCA_965650615.1 uncultured Fluviicola sp.
TACAATTTCCCGGGAATGGATCATTTCTCAGGACTTACGCTAACGATACTGGGTGGTCTGGTTTTCTTCGCGAAAACATTCTTCTTCATTTTTGTATTCATGTGGATTCGCTGGACTTTACCGCGTTTCCGTTACGATCAGCTCATGCACATCGGGTGGAAAAAAATGATCCCTTTGGCATTGATCAACTTATTAATTACCGGTGTTGTGATCGCGTATACTTCCGGATGGTTCTCTAAAAACAATGACAACGAATCTGCAAGCAATGCGAAAGTAGAACAACCTTTGGGTGTGAATACATCCTTAGAAAAGACGAAAACCGGAAATAGCTTATAAATATTCGAATGGAAAGTTTATCAAATCGTAAAAAAGTTGTTTCGAACAAGAAGATGACCTTCATGGAGAAACTGTACTTCCCGGCAATTTTGGGAGGTATGTGGATCACATTAAAGCATTTATTCAAGAAACACAATACCGTAAAGTATCCGGAAGTAAAACGCGAATTTGCTCCCGTTTATCGCGGACAGCACGTACTGAAACGTGACGAGGAAGGAAGAGAGAATTGTACTGCTTGTGGATTATGTGCAGTTGCATGCCCGGCTGAAGCAATTACCATGACTTCCGAAGAGCGTAAAAAAGGGGAAGAGCACTTATACAGAGAAGAGAAATATGCTTCTACATATGAGATCAATATGTTGCGTTGTATTTTCTGTGGTTTATGCGAAGAAGCATGTCCGAAAGAAGCTATTTTCCTGACGGATCGTATGGTTCCTACTTACTTTGAGCGTAACGATTTCATTTACGGGAAAGATAAACTGGTAGAACCGGTTGATCAGCGTGTGGATATCAGTAAAAGACAGTTAACCGGAAAAAGACCTGCGTAATGAGTTTAGACCTTATATTTTACATTCTTGGTGGATTAACCATTGGAACAGCCTTGATGGTTGTTTTGAGTAAGCACCCGGTGAGAAGTGTATTGTACTTAGTACTTACTTTCTTCCTGATCTCAGCGAATTATGTCATGATGAATGCCCAGTTTATCGCAATTGTAAACATCATTGTTTATGCGGGAGCCATTATGGTATTATTCCTCTTCGTATTGATGTTATTGAACCTGAATAAGGAAAACGAACCGAAACATTCACCTTTGATGACCATTGGTGCGGCTATTGCCGGAGGTGCATTGTTCTTAGTGGTAGTTGCCGCTATGCGCGATGCAATTCTTGCAGCTCCGATGATCGATACGAATTCAGAACAAGTGGGATTGGTTGAGAACCTGGGGAAAGTCCTGTTCACCAAATACGTACTTCCTTTTGAAGTTTCTTCCATCCTGTTCCTTGCGGCAATGGTTGGAGCAGTTCTTTTAGCAAAACGTGAAAAACAAACTATAGAGTAATATGTTATTAGCGACATTATTTGAATCAGGTGTAAAGATCGAGCACTACATGGTCCTTGCTACGGCATTGTTCGTGATTGGTGTATTCGGTGTGCTTTACAGAAAGAATGCGATCATTCTATTGATGTGCATTGAATTAATGCTCAACGCGGTGAATTTGTTACTTGTAGCGTTTTCAACTTATTTCGGGCAGGCAGACGGACAGCTTTTCGTGTTCTTCATCATGGTGGTTGCCGCCGCTGAAGCTACGGTGGGTCTGTCGATTTTGGTATTGCTTTACCGAAATACGCGCTCAACAGATATTCGATTGTTTAATAAATTAAAAAACTAAAACATGTCGGTATCACAATTACTGCCTTTGATTCTTTTGCTTCCATTAATTGGAGCGTTTATTAACGGTACAATCGGAAAATCACTTTCAAAAGTGGTGGTAGGAACGATCGGGACCGGTGTTATGGCGATTTCGTTTGTCCTTGCTTTGATGGCTTTTATGAGCGTTCAGCACGGAGAACCGGTAACCGTTCATTTGTTCACGATGATCAAAACGAGCTCATTTTCTTTGAATGCACGCTTGTTTGCAGATAACTTATCCATGTGGATGACTTTGATCGTAACGGGAGTCGGAACATTGATCCACTTGTTCTCCATGGGTTATATGAAACACGATGCTGGATATTACAAGTTCTTTGTATACCTGAATCTCTTCATCTTTGCCATGTTGACCCTGGTACTTGGAAGCAATTACTTCATGTTGTTCTTCGGATGGGAAGGTGTAGGTATCTGCTCTTATTTATTGATCGGTTTCTGGTACCAGGATTTCAAAAATACATTGGCTGCAAGAAAAGCATTCATCATGAACCGTATCGGGGATTTGGGATTGTTGGTAGGATTGTTCTTAATCCTTGGAAAATTCGGAACGCTGGAATATGCGGAAGTTGCGAAAGCAGTGATGGCAGAAGGATTTGAGATCTCTGAAATGCTGATCTTCGGAATTACGATCTGTTTATTCATCGGTGCAACCGGAAAATCTGCTCAGATTCCATTGTTCACCTGGTTACCGGATGCGATGGCAGGACCAACTCCGGTTTCAGCTTTGATCCACGCAGCTACGATGGTAACGGCAGGTATTTTCTTAACGGTTCGTTCTAACTTCCTGTACGAACTGGAAGGAGCACATGTCGTGAAAGAAATCATTCTATATGTCGGTCTGGCAACTTCGATTATTGCGGCCTTCATCGCCATGCGTCAGAATGATATCAAAAAAATATTGGCTTATTCAACAGTTTCCCAGCTGGGAATGTTGTTCGTAGCATTGGGAATGGGAGCTTACACGGCAGCCATGTTCCACGTTACGACTCACGCATTTTTCAAAGCATTGTTGTTCTTAGGTTCGGGAAGTGTGATCCATGCGATGTCTGATGAACAGGATATCCGCAAAATGGGTGGATTGCGCAAGAAGATTCCGGTTACACACATGACATTCCTGATCGGTACTTTGGCAATTTCCGGTATTCCTTTGTTGTCAGGTTTCTATTCGAAAGATGAGATCATTGGTCACGCATTCGGAGACAATAAGTTTGTTTTCGGAGCATTGATGTTCAGTTCAGCATTAACAGCAATTTACATGTTCCGTTTGTACTTCGTTACTTTCTACGGAAAATTCAGAGGAACACACGAACAGGAGCATCATTTGCATGAAGGGCCTGCATCTATGACATTGCCTTTGATCATTTTGGCTATCCTTTCTGTTTTCGGTGGATTGTTGAATTTACCGGGAGGTTTCTTACACGAGGGAACACATTGGCTGTCGCATTATTATGCGCACAATGTAGCCGGCGACGGAATGAAAGTAGCCGAACATGGTGATACATCCATGACCTTGATCTTAATGTGTATTGCAGGTGCAATGGCAGTTGTAATTGCCGGAATTACCTACACGGTCTATGTGACTAAAAACAGCATTCCGAAAGAAGACGACCAATTGAAAGGTTGGGAAAAGGCTTCTGCTATGAAATTATACTTCGACGAGATCTACGATTTCTTATTCGTGAGACCGGTTCTTTGGATTTCTGAAAAAGGAGCACATTATTTCGAAGGAGCATTCCTGCACCGCGGAGTAGTAACTATCGGGAAAGTGATTGGAAAATCAGGTGATTTGGTTCGCAAGATCCAAACAGGAAGAACCGATAACTACATTTTGTGGATGGTTTTCGGAATCATCGGGTTGATCGTTTATTACATTATCTATTATAAAAACTAATACGTGGAACTACTTTTATTTATACTACCAGTTTTCTTTGCGTTATCGGTATTGATTATCCCGAAACAGGGAGTTCGTGCTTACGGAATTATCGGTTCGCTTGCCGTTTTAGGTGTTGTAATAGCGTGTATGATGCAATACAGCAACGATGGAACAGTGCATTTGTTTGCAAATAAACCATGGCTTGCAGGAATTACCCTGAGCTTCGGCTACGATGGAATTTCCTTAATGATGTTGTTATTGACAGCAGTATTGGTTCCATTGGTCCTGGTTTCCAACTTCAAAAATGAATTGGCCGAGAACCGCTTGTTTACAAGCATGGTTTTCTTCATGCAGCTGGGATTGATCGGTGTGTTTATTTCTATGGACGGATTGTGGTTCTACGTTTTCTGGGAAATCACCTTAATCCCGATTTTCTTAATTTCCTGGTGGTTCGGAGCTCCGGAAAGAAAAGCGGCATTGATGAAATTCTTCATCTACACATTCGTAGGATCTTTGGCAATGCTTGCTGCATTGATCGGAATCAAAGTAAATGCACCTACTTTCTATATCGAAGATTTGAAAGCGGTTGTCTTTACTTCTAAAACAGCTTGCTGGTTAGCACTTGGTTTCTTTTTAGCATTCGCTATTAAAATCCCGGTTTTCCCGTTCCACACATGGCAGCCGGATACTTACACGAAATCGCCGAT
>CBFGPJ010000326.1:0-4344 GCA_965650615.1 uncultured Fluviicola sp.
AACGACCTGAACCGGTTCCACAGGATTTGTCCAAATATCTGTACAAATTGGACAAGATTATTTCCATTACTCCAATGGTCAGCGGAAGCGAAGGAGTGATTTATAAAGTCATTCGTATGAACGGAAAGGAAGTATCGGATGCGGATGTTTCTCTTAGTTTCGACAGTACATTTCAGCATATTTCGGGTAAAAGCGGATGTAACAACTTTACTGCCGGGATCAAAATGAACAAGAAGCAAACGAAGATTTGCGTAAAATCCGCTGCATCAACCAAAATGGCTTGCCCGGATATCCAAAGCAATATTGAAGATGAGTTTTTGAAATCAATTTCTGATAAGTCATTCAAGATTTCTCATCAAGGGAATGTAATGATCTGGAAATCGAAGAAAAAAGAGGTTTTCGTTTTTGAAACAGGAACGAAGCCATTTCCACAAGATCCGTCAGCAACCAGCGGCGGAAGGCCTGAAAAAACTCCCTGGAATTACTTTAATCAGCAGAATTTGAAATTGATCCAAATGGATGGTGTTTCTATTAAAAAAACCAACGCGGCTTTAAAGATGGATATGTCAAATAATTCATTTACAGGGAGCAATGGCTGTAACCGCATTTCCGGGAATATGTCCACAACACGAAATACGGTGGTTTTCTCCGATATTATTTCTACAAAAATGATGTGTACCGACGAGTTGGTTGCAACTACCGAACGCCGTTTTATGGAAATTTTGGGAAGCAAAGGATTAACGGTTGATTTTGCTGAACAGGTATTTAATATTTACGACTCATCAGGGAAATTAGTGTTAATGTTTGCGGTTGACGCAACCAAATAAATTTATTAGAGTTTTAATTTCAGTTTTCATATATTTATACACCAAAAATTTTTTACTATGAAAAAACTAATCAAAATTTCTGCGTTTGCAACATTGGCATTTGTTGGAGCATTGGGAATTCAGTCGTTTACTTCAACGAAGACAGTGTCTTCTGAGAAAGTATTGGGCAATATTGAATTTAAAGTTATCAATGACTCATCTTCAGAGTATAAGTACTGTGTGAATGGAGGTCATAACTACATCAGTGCAGGTGCATCTAAAGGATTTAGCTATAGTGAAGGAACAGAGATCAAGCATTTGGATGGAAGCAACTGCGGAGCAACATGGTTTAAAGTAACCAGCTCCATGCATGGTAAGTCATTCAAGCTTTCTGAATTGACAAAATAATCATTTCTTGAAATATTGAACAGGAAGCCTCTTTTTTTAAGAGGCTTTTTTATTTTCCACCCTTTATTTCCATTTTTCAGTTTAAATAAGGTTAATTCTCTATTTGAATTCATTGAATTCCGTTAATTTCGTGTCACATTTAATGATTATGAAACGAATATTGCTTTTAGGTGCCGGTCTCTCTGCTTCAACATTGATTAAGTATTTACTGGAACAAGCTAAAGAAAACAACTGGCAGCTGCGTGTGGTTGATCAGTCGTTGGATTTGGTAAAAGCTAAGCTGGCAGGTCACCCAAGCGGTGTTGCCCTTTCGTTTAATGCACTGGACCGGGATGAGCGCCGGGACGAGCTGAAACAGGCTGATCTCATTATTTCCATGTTACCGGCACGTTTTCACCTGGATATTGCCAAAGATTGTTTGGAATTGGGGAAAAACCTGATAACGCCATCGTATGTTTCTCCGGAAATGAACGAGCTGAATGATCAGGTTAAAAAAGCAGGATTGATTTTCATGAATGAAATAGGAGTTGATCCGGGAATCGATCACATGAGTGCGATGCGGATCATTGATTCAATCAAAGATCAGGGTGGTGAAATTACCGGTTTTAAATCGTATTGTGGTGGCTTGATGGCGCCGGAAAGTGATACCAATCCGTGGAATTATAAATTTACCTGGAATCCCAGAAACGTGGTCCTGGCTGCACAGGGAGGAACTGCACGTTACATCGACAGACATCAATACAAGTACATTCCCTATACACAGGTTTTTAATCGGCTGGATACTGTTTCCGTTGACGGATACGGTGAGTTTGAAGGATATGCGAACCGTGATTCCTTGTCTTACCGGCATATTTACGGCTTAGATAAGATTCCGACCATTTACAGGGGAACGCTTCGAAAGAGCGGGTTCTGCGGTGCCTGGAATATCTTTGTGCAATTGGGCTTAACGGATGACAGTTTTGTACTTCAGGATTCGGAAAACCTGACACCGCGCACTTTTTTGAATGCCTTTTTACCATTTGAAGAGCAGCTGAGTGTAGAGGAAAAGTTCCGGAATTTCTGCAACAAATCAGGTGTTAATGATATTTCCCGGTTTGAATGGCTGGGCCTGTTTGACGATTCGGTGAAAATCGGATTGAAAGATGCAACACCGGCACAGGTACTGGAAAAGATTTTGGTTGAAAAATGGGTGTTGGAGCCAAATGATAAGGATATGTTGGTGATGGTCCATCAATTCACTTATCTGTTGAACGGCGAAAAACGATTCATTGAATCTTCCATGGTAAACCTGGGAGATGATCCGGTCCATACGGCTATGTCTAAAACGGTTGGTTATCCTGTGGGGATCTGTGCCAAGCTGATTTTGCAGGACCAGATTTCTGAAAGAGGAGTGCTGCTTCCTATAAAACCGGAGATTTATAACCCGATTTTAGATGAACTGGAGGATTTGGGAGTTGTTTTCCAGGAATTGGAGAAAGTGGTATAGTTAATTGCGAATTGCGAATTCTATTTCTTAGGAAACCAGGTTGTTTCTTGTGATTAAACGATAGGCAATTACTCCGGTGACCGTTCCAAATAGGAGTACTTCATCCGGAAACCGGAAGAAACAGGAAACCGACAAAACGATTCCATAAATTACAGAAAGGATCAATCCTTGTTTGACGCCTTCACGTGTGAAGTAGGTTACAGGATACTTTCTGTAAAGTTGCGGTAAGAGGAATTGTTGCTTGTAAGTCAGATAACCACTTAAAACCATCAAAGGAATCAAAATAAAACCCTGCTGAATTCCCATATCACTGTAACTCAAAAATGCCCATATACGTTCGGTCCATTCGAAATTGGAATGAATATTAGGGAGTATATGGAAAGCAGCCAGAGAAGTGCTTAAAATGCACAAAAATGCGATCCCCAGATGTTTTGTGGCCAATTGCTTTTCGGAAGTATTCCCGCTAAATTGGATGCGTTTTCTGGCTTTTAGCAAACTTAGGGTCCAGAACAGGCTCCAGTCGATTAAAAAGAACAGGAGAATAAAGCTTGCATCCCAGTTCCAATAAAAATATCCCAGGACCGGTATCAGTCCTTCAATCAGTGTTTGAAAAAGAAGAGCCCTTTTTGGCGTCATTTGGTTTTGGATAAACGCTTGATGGCATCTCCTGAAAGGGTAAACTCAGGATTGTATTTAAGAGCTTTTCTGTAGTATTGGATCGCCTGGTACTTTTCCCCCTTTGTTTCATAGATCAGCCCCAGGTTATGCCATGCTTCTACATAACGAGGTTCTTTTTGAAGTGTCTCGTTATAGAAATAAATGGCACTGTCTACCTCGTTTTGCTTGAACTGTTTGATCCAGCCTAACTGGAACAGAGGAGGGGTGAAAGTAGGGTCTTTTTTCAACATTTCACGGTAAGTCTGTTGCGCCTCAGGTATTTTGTCAAAATCCTGGTAAGCGTATGCCAGGTTATAGTATGCTTCAATATTATTTGGCCGGATTTGAGTTGCAGTAATAAAGTACTGGATACACAACGGATTTCGTTCTTCCTGGTAAATTAATCCCAGTTTGATATAAGCAGCGAAGAAATCCGGGTCCTGGTCAATTGCTGTCTGGTAGGATGATTTTGCCAACTCACGGTTGTCCAGGCTTAGGTAGATACTTCCTTTCAAAATATAAGCATCCCGGTATTTTTTATTGATCCTCAGTGCTTCATTGGTATAGTAAAAGGCCTTTTCATTATCTCCCTGCTGTGCATACGTGGTAGCCAAAGCAACCAACGCTGCCAGGTTTTTCGGATCTTTCTTCACAACAAACTTGAAATGGTTTTGGGCCGCCATTACATCACTTGGTGTTCGATTAGCCCTGTTGTTGAGCGCATTTGCATATAAGAAACGTGCTTCGATATTCCATTGCTGCATCCGGTATGCCTTTGCACCGTCCTGAAGTGCTTTATCATAGTCATAGCGTTCCAGCATTAAATTACCGTGCTTGATAAGAATAGGAACACTGTCCGGATATTTTTTGAATAACTGATCTATGGAAAGTTCTTTTTGCGGTTTTTTTGCAGCGTTTCCACCACATGAACTCAACACTACAAGAAAACCAATAAAAAATAGAATGCGCATATTTAACTGAATCTGA
>CBFGPJ010000327.1:0-4344 GCA_965650615.1 uncultured Fluviicola sp.
ACCTGTGCTGTTTGATCAGGTATTTGAGGGTTTAACAGTTCAATATCCAGGTCCCTGTCGGGGAATTGAATGAGTGAATAACCCACTCCTATTTCGCTTGCAAAACCGCAAGGAACGCGGCTGTCATTTAATGAAACCAATAATTTGGGCATAAAAACCGTTTCTCTGATCGGAAGGTAAGCCACTTTTGCATTTAAATATTCCGTGATCATTGTTCCGGCGGAATCTTTGTAATTTCGGGTGATCTCTTCACTCGACTGCAAATTCACCCGGTAAAAACGCTGGGAAAATTCAATTCCAAAACCAACCGGTTCCGTAATTGCAATGCTCAAACTGGCCCGGTAACCCAAATCAAGTAAGTTGTACGAACTGTTCAAGGCACCATTTTTTGAAATGTATCCTTTGCGCTCTCCAAAAATGTTTTGCAGCAAGGGAATTTGCCCCTGTCCATCCAATTCCAGGAAAATGCGGTGTCCATAATAACCCACTTCCTGTGCTTTGGAATGGAAAGCGCAGATCAACAAACAAAAAAGAAGCATTCTTTTAATATTCATTTTTTGCCTGTTTTAATTGATGAAACATCCCGTTCAACCGGGAACCGATGCTGTGCTTAGATGCAGGTTCGTTCACATAATAAGACCTGTCCAATACCAATTCCCCGGTTTTCAGATCCAATACATAGAATTGCCAGTCGGAATAATGCCCTGAAAGAATCGCTATCGGGAAATAAACCAATCCGACCGGAAGCAATACCGTAAACAATGCGACATTTCCAAAATGTAAATCCGGAGCGTAGGTGTGCTGATATTCCAAAAAAAGCAGTTTATCCGTCTTGAACCTGGAATTAATTCCGTTCAAATTCGGCACATCCAATACAAAATAATCGTTTTCATAATCGCTGATGGCACGTGTTAAGCTGCGTTGAATCAGGGAATAATTGTTCCAATCATCTGCATTTAACGTCTCTAAATCTTTCAGATTTAAACTTTCCGTATGAATTGTTAAATCCTCCGCGTTGGCATACATTTCTTTGAAAACCAGGTCTCTCGTTTTAAAGGTTTTATATACGTCTATCTCTGTCGACCCGGTCGTTTCAAAAATTGCAGGCTGGAATATCAGCATGGAATCCATTTTCAAATGAACTTCATTATCGTATTTGAAATATTCCAGGTCTTCCTGCTCCAGATCGGTCATCAAATTAAAATCGTCCTTATCCTTTTCCTGAATTCCTTTCCTGATAGAAGATTGTTTGAATTTCTTAACGAAACTGCTATCCCGAATGATATCTGAAATTCCGTACATATAAAACTTGCTGGAATCAATTCCAAAATCTTCGGTAACCCCTTTCGATTGATTTTCAATCACTGCATATTTATCCCATTCCACTGCATGAAATCTGGACCTGGATGAAGTATCCTGTTTCAGGTCTTTCAAGTAAGCCAGTGTTTCCCGGAAGTTGCGGGATGAGAACTTTTGCGGTTCAAAATCATCGCTTTTCACCAGTAAATGAATCGCAGTTTCATAACACTTCTTTGCAATCAAATTCGTTGTGTCCGATTGATAATTATCGTAAATAATACGCAATCCCATTGCCAGTTTGCCCGTCTTTGGCAAAACAGTGATCAGTTGGTTCAGGATGGATATTTGTCCTTCATAATAGCGTTGCTTTTTCCTGTTTACGGATGAAAACAAGGTATAAGAGCTCCCCTCTTTTTTGATTACCGTTTTCATAATGTCCAGCCAGGCCTGCGACTTATAGTTTTTCAGGAAAGTGGATCCCGGATATTTTTTCTCCAGGATATAAATTGCATACAATGCTTCTACCGGTTCTTCTGCATAGACTTTATTTAGAACATACTCGAAGCGCGCAACATCGCGGATATAGAAAAACTGGATACTGTCTTCATACAACAGTTCCTTTTCCCATTCTTTGAATTTAGCAATTTGATCCGTCACCTGTTCCTTTCGTTTTGCCAGGTTCGGATGCGACATCAGGTAATCATTGTACTTAAATTTTGCGGAGATCTCATTTCGCTTAAAATCAAAATACATTTCCGGAACGTACATTTCTTTGGTGTTGAAGTACGTTCTATCCAGCTTCATTTCTTCAAATGGCAGGTAGGAATAAAGCAACACATCAAAGGTTTTATTGAGTTCACCGGATTTATACCCGGCGTCATGGACCATTTTAACGGCCAGGCGATCCGCTTCCAATTCATTCTCTCTTGAATAATTGCTTAAGAAACGGGCTTTTTCATTGTAGGAATAAAATTTCTCTTTGGTTGCGTATTCAAACAGTTCCAATACATGGTGTTCCTGGTAGTGGATGATTTCATGTGACAGGACAAAAGCCAGCTGAGCTTCCGAAGTTAATTGAGCAATTAACCCGGTTGTAACGAAAACGATTCCCTGCCTGGTTGAAAAAGCATTGGCTTCGGTAGAATTATAGACGTAAAAGCGCAGTTTTCCTCTCAGATCTGTTTCGCCCGCAATCAATCGGTCTCCCAATCGCTGCAGGTAATTACTGATCGTATCTCCAAAAGTCACGTTCCCGGAATGCAGGATCTCATCAATGGAATAGTTGATCTGTTCAACGAAAAACTCCCGCTTTTTGAAGTTCAATGATTTCAGATCCTCTCTTTTGTCCTCCCTGATTTTTACCAGGGTAGAATTGGAAAAATCCTTTGGAACAGGTCCTTTACTGCAAAGTGGTTTGTAATGATTGAAATCGTTTTGCGCAATTGACTGAAATAAAACAATCAAAAAGCCTGAAAGAAGTATGTTTTTTTTGAACTTCATTTAATCTTCTCCGGAATCAGGCAAACCGGGATCGGCTCCATTTTGTGTTTGTTGGCATTGTGCAAGCCCCGAAATATGTGCAACACTTCTTTCTGTCTTTCATTCAGTGTTTCTTCATTTCCTTTAAAGCTCATCGCCCATTCCAGTTCAGGATAAGTTGCCCCTATCTGATCTTCGTCCGAACGACCATCTTCCCACAAACCATCGGTTGGTTTCGCGATCAAAATGGATTCGACGATATCCAGGGAACCTGCCACTTCAAACACTTCTGTCTTCGTAAGATCGGCAATGGGACTTATATCTACTCCTCCATCTCCGTATTTGGTAAAGAATCCTATACCAAAATCCTCGATCTTATTACCGGTTCCGGCAACCAACAAGCGATGGGTCTGTCCCACGGCATACAATGTCGTCATACGCAATCTCGCCCTGGTATTTGCCATAGCCAGATGGTTTCCGGTTGTATCTGATGGAAATGTTTTTTCAAGTTGGTGAAATGCTTCAGTCAAATCGATAGTTTGTGCTTCTACATTCGGAAAATTCGTCAATAGCCAATCGATGTGTTCCGTCGCTCTTCCGAATTCCGCTTTTGTCTGACGGATCGGCATATTCAAAACGAGTACTTTCATTCCCGTTCTGGCACACAGTGTTGAAGTGACAGCGCTGTCAACTCCTCCGGAGATCCCGATAACAAACCCATTCACTCCTGCATTCAAAGCATATTGCTTTAACCAATTTGATATATAATCGATTACTACTAGTTCTTTTTCCATAAATCCTGATAGTAAAAATAAAAAAAAATCCCGTCTCGACTAAGCCGGGACGGGATTTCTAAGAACTAAATCCGTATTATTTAGAATAAAATACCAATTTTCAAACAAAACTGGGTTTGAGTGGTTTTCAAACCGAAATAATCGCTGGAACCAGGTGCTCCCGGATTTCTGTTGAATAATGTTTTGTTTTTACCACCTCCCTCAATATTGATAGGTGTTAAACCGTAATAGAATCCTAATTCAGCAAACAACATCGTGCTTCCTGTAAAAGTCCATTGAGCACCACCTGCCAAACCTAAAGAGCAACGAATCGCACTAACGTCATTTCCATACGGCGTTTTCATTCCTTCCATTTCTGAAGTTGCTGACGGGTACAATGGTGAATTCATTTCAATCTCATCAATGTTTGTTCCGTTTGCCCCGTTTCCGAAAATATATCCCTGATCTGTTTTTGTTGATTTGATCAGGAAACTTGTTCTTGCTCCGAATTTTCCATAGTAACGGAAATCACCCAAAGCATTTGTTCTGAACATCAACATTGTTGGAATTGTAGCATAGATACTTTTATACTTTCTTCCTGTTAATTGAAATACCTTATCGGTATTCGGATCCTTCACATCTTCTTCCTGGATGATTGTTTTATCATTGTAATAGTAGTATGTATCTCCATTGATCGCATTCACTGCCAATTTATAGGATTCGAAGTCAAATTCCACTCCAGTTGAAAACCCGATATTGTCATTGAAATTGAAATTGATATTCAATCCGAATG
>CBFGPJ010000328.1:0-4340 GCA_965650615.1 uncultured Fluviicola sp.
CTGTAAATCACTCACCTGGAAATCCGCAGCGTATGTTTGATTATTACCGTTAACCGATTGGTGCTTCACCACCCGGCCATTCATATCAATCACTTCTATTTTTGCATTGTTTCCAACGTTACCAACCAATTCCACACGGATTTTATCAGCAGAAGGATTCGGGAAAACAAGTAATTCATTGTCCTTTACCTCTTCTTCCAGGCCTAAAGCAAAACCAACTGAAAAATCATACCGGTGATAAGATCCGAAGTCTGCCGGGAAAATTTCCATCATAGAACCACCCACTTTTCGCACACGGAATCCACCGGTTGTTTCTCCTTCTACCTGGGCAGAGTACCAGAAACCGATTCCGTCATCATCACTATCTTCCAAAATCAAGGAATAACATCCCGGAGCCAAATTAAAGGTATCCTTATAGTCTGTTGTGTTTGTCAATGATGTTCTTTGGAAAATAATTCCTCCATTCTGATCAACCAGTCGCCATTTGTTTTCACTCGCTTTGTTGTTCGTTGTCATCCAAACAAAGAACGGTCCGTTGATGACTTCAGGAGCTGTGTATTTTGTTTTAAACTCGTCATTCTGATGGTACTCATCCAATGTATTAGACCCCGAAATCTCAATCACGCGTGCATAGAATCCATTTGCCGGATTTGCACCGAACCAGAAATTTTGGTTTGCAATCGGAATCTCTACAATTTCTTTCTGAAGGAATCCTAAGTTCCCGGTCCAGACATAGTCGACAAAATTACCATAGGTAACCCAAACCCGGATTTTACAAGATGTTAATGGCAGTGCTCCGTTGTTTTGAAGGATCACACGCGGATTCGAGCATGTTGGGTTCCATTTGCTGTAATACTCGTAGTTATTCGGATTCAATACATCTAAAATTGCAGCATCATACTGGAAGTTCTCTGCAGAATAAGACACCAGATCAAAAGAAGCAACATAGTTACCTCCAACCTGGTCAGGATCATTCACAGGAGCATCTTCTATATCATAATCCAGGTAAACGGTATCTCCGGGTGTTACATAAGGTGTAATTTCATGACTGAAATCTGTTACCATATCTCCGGGGCACCATCCTTCACGTGCATACGGCCAGGTTCCGCCTTGCGCGATATTCGGATTTTCACCACAAGCATCCGGTCTCCAGATATGCCATGCTGCACGCTGCACACCATCTACCAAAATACGATGTTCTTTATCCTGCCATTCACAGCAATTACCACTACCGTAATGACCATGCCCTGTCAATCTTGTTCTTACACTGAACATTTCGGATGTGTCTGAAAGTACAACCGGAGTTGCCTGTAACACAGCATCACTCGCCATTTGCCCGTAGTTATAACTTGTCCAGTTGTTCCAGATAGGTTTGATATCGTGTACATCACGCGGAGGAATTCCTTCAATAAATGCAAATTTCAAATCCAATAATTCCTGTGTGTTGTGTGCGGCCAAATCAACCATTCCGTGAAGGTATTTCTGGTAATCCGTTACATCGTAAATCCAGGTAAATCCCTGAGGCCCCAAATCAAACCCTATTCCATACGGTGTAATGTAACGCCCAATTTCTACATCATTTACAAGCTCAAACGGAACTTGGTAGTATGAAATCGTATCGTTCGTCAACGTCTGATCAATAGTGCCTGGTCCTGAAGAAATTGTTCCTCCAGCAGAATTTAAGGTATCGATCGTCCCGGATGCGTATGTCAATAGATTATTGATGGTGTGGAAAGTGTGCGGGACTGTTTGGTATTCAAACACTACACTCGGAGTCGGAGCAAGCGCTACCAAAACAGAATCGGTAATCGCCGGAGCCATTACTCCCTGAATCAATGCAGCTTCAGGCATTCCATTCATCGATTCCACACCTGCTACAATCGGTTGGTTCGTTTGAACCATAGCCAGGTCAGAGCACATTCCCAAACGGTTGTGACCAGAACGGTCCACCATTGCCAATTGTCCGTCAAAATCATAATACACTTCCAGATCACCGTAATTTGGATGTGTATTGTTTATTTTCTTATCCTTCCATGCCAAAACAGTTGCTGCATCCAAAGCAGTTGACCAAACAGTAAATTCATCAATTGAACCTTTCCAGTTTCCATTATACGTTTGGCTTGCTCCTAAAACAAAACGGGATATAACTCCAACCGGAAGGTTTTTGTTTGTTCCTGTATGCCATTGGACCCCATCGCGGAAAATGAACATTTCCCCGGTGCTTGCTTTCTTCACAAAAGCCCAGTGATGCCAAACATTGTCAATATCCGTTGCAGATGCTGCTTTGGAAATCCGATCATAAGTTGATCCGGACGCTCCCGCATCCCAGTAAAAGGTATTATCCGACCAAGGCATGTGAAGATTCAATACACGGTTATTTTCAGAATCTACGGCTTCAAATAAATAAGTTGCAATTCCACTGTTTCCGTTTCCTTTTGCCCAGAAAGCAACAGTTACATCTGCACCGAGGTTCACGTTATTCAGGTTAATTTCAGCATAATTTGTTCCGTTTGCTGTAAAAACACCATTGGAATTGTCAAAAGACAAGGTATTTGTTGCGGTTGCAGCTGTGATCATATCCATGTCAACCTGAGTAAGGCCTAGTCTTGCATCAGCAAAAGAAACTTCAATGACTAAGTTGGAAGTTCCGTCGTATGTAAACGGAGCAGAGAAATTAATTGTATTTGCACCCGTTGTCAATCCGTTCCAATTATTGTCATAAACAGTTGTGAAACCGGTAGTTTCCAGTACAGATAACGAAGAAGCGGATGTAGATTTAATTCGAATCTTGACGCCCTGCAAAGAACTTAAAGCATTCAATAAATTCAACTGTATTCCCTGGATATCCCCTGCAACAACTCCACTCGTTGCTAATTCACCCGCCGGAATGATCCATTGAAGTGTCTTTCCGTTTCCGTTTGCACTTACCAATGTTAGCGGAGCAGTTCCTGATCCGGAAATCGGATAAACTGTTGGTGTAATCGCAGTACGGTTTTGAATTTGCTTCCAGCGTTGATCGTAATAAGGTGCATTTGCGTAAGCATAAGATGCCGGGCTTAGCGTATTTACGCGATAGTGAGGTCCGTCCACTTTTACAGAATCAAAAACTCCGGTGTGATCGAAAATACGAGTGTACGTCAGGTAATCCCATTCTCCGCAATTGTATTGATCCCAGGTTGTCAAAGGAGAACATTTCAACTTATAGTACATCAGTACTTTTTCAAAGCGCTTCGTATCCAAACTTGCCGGGAATTGGAATTCAGCTCTTCGTGTAACGATGGTATCAAACGTATAGGTTTGGACCCAGGTGGTATCCTGTGCGAAAGAAGTCATCGCTAGCAATCCCAGGAAACCGGAGAGAATCAGTTTTTTCATTTTTATAATCAGTATAGGACTGTAAAGATAGTCCAATCAGGTATCCGAGGCTATATCGGTTTTGTGACATTTTCGGGACAAATACCTTCTTTTGCTGTCAAAACTTGTAATGCTGATCAGTACACTTTATAAATCGGAAGTCGATTAAAAGTCTTTTTTTCAAAGCGTTGACTATTCTGATAGACAAAGAAAAGCTGAGCTTCTGCACTTTTAGCAAATTCGGGATAGCTTGCTTTCTTCTTTTCCAATAATTCACGAAGGCTTGGATTCTCTTTCAGAAACTGTGCCGCTTCGTCTTCAAAGACATATGCAGAAAAGTATTCCTTTTCCTGGATGTAACTGTCCAACAGGTTCCAGGCGAAATAGGAATCTTCGCAACGCGGCTCTAAAACGCTAACAATGAAATTCAACTTATCCTGGTCACACGGAATCCAGATACTTCCTTCCGGAATCCGTACTTCATCTTCCTGTTCCACACTTTTGGTTTTCCGGTGAAGGTAATGTCCTTCATACGGTTTGGTCCCGGATTCAAAGTCTAAAATCCGGATAGTATGCACCTTTTTTGTGAAACTGCTGTCTATTTCAGTGAATTGGATCCCATTTGCTTTTAAGCGTTCAATCACTGCATGCACTTCCCTGGAAACAATATATCCCTTCGGAATTTGCACTGAATCGTGAGATTGATAGGTTTTATAGTACGGGATATACTTTGCATATGGTTTTGAACGATCATAGAACAAGCGGTTTTTTCCCGAAATTTCACTTGGTTTGTATCCGAAATCGTATCCTTTAAACAACATGGAGTCTTTTTGCTCCGTCAACTGATAATTGAATTTGAATGTGCCGGATGCAGCATGTTGATTCGCAAGTTTCGCCTGTTCTCTTGCTCCTTCGATTCCCTGAGCTGCCGATTGGCTCCAATGAAATAAAAAATCCAAATAATCCTTTGTTGCCTGAACGCGTTT
>CBFGPJ010000329.1:0-4336 GCA_965650615.1 uncultured Fluviicola sp.
GAAATTGCTGTGGTTTATTTATAATCACGGCAACAGCTTCATCAAATCCAGCGGTTTATTCGTCAAGTTAAACTTCAATGTAAATCGGATGCGTTCCGCGTAATTCTTTGTGAGGTAGGCGTTCTCTATATTATCCGATTGCAGTACAGGGAAATAGATCCCGAAAGTTGTTCCCAAACGCATAGCCAGGCCCAGATCGTACGCTTGTGTTGGTGTGGATTTATAAGCTTCATCAAAAATCCCGAAATCAGCATAAATCCCGAAGATCTTCGGTCCGATCGGTGTTTCCAGGTAGAAATTGGCTGTTGTCATCCAGGTAGTTGTAGTTCCGAAATATCCCGACTTTCCATTCCCGACAGTAGAACGGAACCCGCCCATATTCTCCAGGCGTTGTTGCGACCAGATTCCGCTTTGTGCCGAACGGCCGAAGAAATAATCTTCCACGAACAGGTCCTGGCTTCCGCTTGCACCGCTTAACGCATACGCATAGTTTACTGCGTTCCCTGAATTGTACATGTTGAAGTTCCAGTAATTCCCTGCAAATAAGCGCAATTCAACCCAGCGTGAACGTTTGTTCTTTATGTACCGGTATTTGTAGTTTGCAGCAATGGACGAGCGGGAAAAATGATCGCTGTTTACCGGGTTGGCTGCATAATCCGAACGCAACTGTAAATCCACCTTGTGGTCTTCTTTGGAATAAGCGAAATCGTATTGCAGATACCCGCCGATTAATTCGCGTTGTGTTGGTC
This sequence comes from uncultured Fluviicola sp., assembly GCA_965650615.1. Lineage (GTDB taxonomy): Bacteria > Bacteroidota > Bacteroidia > Flavobacteriales_D > Crocinitomicaceae > Fluviicola. Next base: position 750 of record CBFGPJ010000329.1, read on the forward strand.
GGCTGATATCCAAACGGTACATCGATTGCAAACGAATATTCTGGCTGACCGGCCCTCCGGCACGATTACCGATCTTTGCAGTCCAGTAGGGCAGAACAGCTACATAATAGCCATCGTTTGTTCCCAGGGTATCATTCTTGAACGAACGCAATGAAATCCCGAATCGTGAAAGCTTCAGGTTCTTTTTGGGCAAACAGGTAATGCTTGCTTCGGCTATTCCTGAAATCCGTTTTCCACCGAAAGAATACATCGGGGCCAATAAGAATTGAAAGCGTTTGGGAGGAATACTGAAATTATGGAGTGCTAAGCCCAGCATGAATTTATCGTAGGCGTTTCCACCCAGGATCGGGCTCCAGAACAAGTTACTTTTGGTCGGTTCATTTTTCCCTGCAAGGAATTGTAATCGTGGTGGTTCTATTTTTCCAAACAAGCCTTTTTGATGCCAGTAGTTATTCGTTTGAACAATTTCCGGAGCTTTTCCGCTGGCATTGACCCGCACGGCATCCATTTCGGAGTCAAAAGTCACTTCCGATTTATCCGTTCCGTTTTCCACCCAAAGTGTCTGCACTTTTTGCCCTTTCACGAAACCGGCCACTTCAATAGGTCCGTCGACTTGTCCCACATTTTTTACGGTTGCCGTTGTTTTACCTCCGAAAGATTTCACCTTCGCAAGCTTGTAATCGATATGATCCGTAGTTTGGATCAAATCGACAAACAACCACGAAAGATCTTTTCCCGCAACGCGTTCCAGTGTGGCGCGCATGTCTTCCGGCTGCGGATGTTTGAAACTCCATTCGGTATAATACGTTTGCATGGCCTGATCGAACAGCGAATCACCGAGGTATTCCTTCAGGTAATTAAAGACCAACCCCGTTTTTTGGTACATGATCGCTCCGTAATTCGTTCCGGAAAATTTCGCTGAATGCGTTTCGATTGGCTGATCTTCTCCGATTCCTCCGATTACCCGGTACATGAAATCTCCGGCATCGTAATGGCTCAAGTGATCAAAGTGGAATTTTCCATTCAGGATCTGGTTTGATAAAAAGGTGTTTTCAGGATATTTCGTATACATGTAACGCATTTCGTTCAGGGTATTCATTCCTTCGTCCATCCATCCGTGCACACGTTCGTTACTTCCCAGGATTCCATAGAACCAGTTGTGCCCCACTTCGTGAACGATCACGATTTCCAGCTCTATTGGATTTTTTGCGTTCCCGATCACGGTCACATTCGGGTATTCCATTCCGCCTCCGGCAGAAATTGTCCCGTCAACGGCTGTAACCTGGTTGTAAGGATAATCGCCGTTCCAAAGGGAATAATAGTATGTTCCGTCGCGGATATATTCCGGTGCACGTTGCCACAAAGCGGCATTTTGAGGAGTAAATAGAGACCAGGTTGTTACTTTTCGTTTGGAATGTGGCAATTCCACTTCACCTTTTAAGACCAGGAATCGCTTGTCGGCAAACCAGGCAAAATCGTGTACATCTTTTTGTGTGAAACGGATGGTTTTCCACGTCGTATCTGATTTGGGGAATGATTTTTTGCCCAGGAAATCATTCGGTAAGCCCCGCTCTTTGAATGACTTTCCATGAATGGAATCCATGAATTGAATTTCCGATGGAGTTTGCAGATCACCGGTAGCTCCGACCACGTAATTTCTGGGAAGTGTGATCGAAACATCAAACGTTCCGTATTCCGAATAGAATTCGCCCTGTGTCAGGTAAGGCATCTGGTTCCAGCCGTTCTTGTCATAAACAGCAGGTTTCGGATACCATTGCGTGATCTGGTACGACTGTCCCACGTGTCCTAAGCGGGAAATTTCCCCTGATGGGATTTTGACGTGAAAAGGAGTAGTTACAGTGATCGATTCTCCTGGTTTCAGGGCTTGGTTTAAAGTCAGTTTTGCAATATCAGGATTCTTCGGGTCGAAGGAAAGTGCAGCATCTTGCCCGTTGACCTGGAAATGCAATGAATCAATTCCACCACGAATTGAATCGTTCCCGAATGTCAGCAGATCTTCACCACTTTCATACAATTGTTTCCCCAACGCGGTTTTTCCGCTGGTATAAGCATTCGGCCACAAATGGATGTAAAGGAAATCCAGTGTCTGCGGAGAATTGTTGTGATAGACAAAGCTCTCGTAACCGCTCAGGGTATGCTTCACATCGTCCAGTTTGACGCTAATAGTGTAATCTACTTTTTGCTGCCAGTAAGATTGACTGAATATCCTGAAGGATGCAAACAAAAGAATGGTGAAGAGTAATAGGGATTTCATACAGTTTGTTTCGAAAAGCAAAAATAATCGAAATGACTTAAAACTATGTGTGCTATTGTGAACTATGTGGTAAATTAAACCACATAGATACATAGAGCACATAGTAAATTATTCAGTTAAGCATGACCCAAAAAGAGTCGTGTTTTTATATAGCTCATATGAAATCACTACTTTTACTCCATGCAACGCTTTTTAGTCATTCAGACAGCTTTTTTGGGAGACGTCATCCTGGCTACTCCGGTGATCAGCGAATTGAAGCGTCTGCACCCGGAATCACAGATCGATGTACTTGTCCGGAAAGGAAATGAAACGATCCTCAAAAACCATCCCGACATCCACGAAGTATTTTCCTTCAATAAAAAACAGGGCAAGTGGAAAGAGATGAAACGCCTGATCGGTGTTTTCAGATCGAAGAGATACGACGAGGTAATCAATTTACAGCGTTTCGGAAGTTCCGGGATCATAACCTTCCTGTCCAAAGCGAAAAAGAAGGTTGGTTTCGACAAGAACCCGTTCTCCTTTTGTTACAATATCAAGATCAAACACGAAATAGGCAAGGGGAAACACGAGGTGGAACGCAACCTGGAATGCATTGCACATCACGGAGCAAAAAGTTTGATCCGCCCGGAAGTTTTTCCTTCTGATGAAGACCGGGCAAAAGTGGCACCTTACATTAATCAACCATTTTACACCCTGGCACCGGCTTCCGTTTGGTTTACAAAACAGCTTCCGGAGAAGAAATGGATCGAATTGGCAAACAACCTGAAGAAAAAAGGGACTGTTTACCTGGTTGGCGGCCCAGCCGATTTTGAATTGTGTCAACGTATTTTGGAAGCAGCAGCTTTACCGCATGAAAATAATTTGGCAGGAAAACTGAATTTACTGGAATCCTGTGCTTTGTTTGAAAAAGCAACCCGTTGTTTTGTCAATGATTCGGGGCCCTTACACATGGCTACAGCAGTGAACGCCCCGGTTACCGCATTTTTCTGTGCTACAGTACCTCGTTTTGGCTTCGGTCCGCTTTCCGATGACAGCGAGATCCGTGAAACGAAAGAAGCTTTGATCTGCCGGCCTTGCGGGTTGCATGGCGGAAAGATTTGCCCGGAGAGGCATTTTAAATGCACACGGATTGATGTGAATATTTAATTGACCACGAAGCGCACAAAGAGCACAAGGTTATTTTTTTATTCTATACCCTTTTGATAGCAAAGTCCACGAGGAATTCCTTATGCTGCACATATGTGAGCAGTTTATAAAGTTGCATTGAATACGCCTTGCTTTTAAAATTCCTTGTGTCCCTCGTGTGCCTTGT
>CBFGPJ010000330.1:0-4336 GCA_965650615.1 uncultured Fluviicola sp.
TTATTTGCTTTTTCTACCGGGATAATCTGGTAATACAAGGCACCGTACCACATATCAGCTTCCAGGGTTTCTTCCGGTTTAGCTGTCAGGAGAAACGATTTATCAATCAATTCGATAACCTTGTGCTTGGTGTCCTTTAATGAGTTCCGGTGAAGTACATATGCGAAGTACTTCTGTGTTCCATCGTCTTGTTCCACATTCCAATTGACAATACGGACTAATTTATCCGGACTGTCGATTACCCCGAGTGTTCTCAGCTTTGTAAATGTGACATCAAAAATGGTTGGTTCGTTGAGTGTCTGTTCGATCAGTTTTTTGAACTGCTTATTCCAGTTTTCTTTCCCGGCATTGTCTCTTGCTCCGCGGATAGAATCCAGCAAAACAGCCAATTCACTTTCCCGTGAATAAGCATCAAATTGCCCCCGGGATTGGAAGCTGATAAGAACTGTGAGAATTAAACCGACTGAAACTTTCATAACACCATGAACGCTAAAAAAGTAAATGTGTTACAATTTACAGGTAAAACTGCAATTTTACAAGTGCATGAAATCCTTTTTCGCAAGCAATTCATCTTCACTTTCACGATAATCAGGATCGTCAACACAACAATCAACAGGACAAACTGTCGCACATTGGGGTTCATCATGGAAACCTACACACTCGGTACATTTATCTGTAACGATGTAATATACATCCATGTCTTTCGGTTCAAAAGCATCATCTGCCTGAACTTCTTCGCCATTCAATGTCGTAATCAATCCTTTTAATGACGTACCGTCCGCATACGTCCATTCTGCGCCACCTTCATAGATTGCGTTGTTTGGGCATTCCGGCTCGCATGCACCGCAATTGATGCATTCGTCTGTAATCATGATTGCCATAAGAGACTTTTTTTGTGCAAATATACGGAGGTCTCCGATTTAAACAGTGAAATATTTCAAAAAATTAATGGAATTCCTACCTGAGAAATTAACTTTGCGTCGTGGAAAAAAGAGCAATCATAGAAGTTTTCGGTCAACTCCGAAAAGCATTAAACGCTTTCACATCTAATGAGCAATGGCCTGGTTACGAGTGTGGATTAACGGAAGGTGAATTCCAAAGTTTTCAGCGGTTAATCAATAAGGAAATACAACTCAATCCCTGGTTCACAAAGGAAAATTGTATAAAAGCTTTAAATGGAATTGTTCATTTAACTGAAAAAGAGTCTCTTGAAAATTTTGCCGCTAAGTATCAATTCACTTCAAAACCAAAGAACATTGCATTAATTATGGCCGGGAACCTTCCTTTTGTAGGATTTCACGACCTGCTTTGTGTTTTGATAACCGGAAATAAGGCCCAATGTAAGTTAAGCAGCTCCGACACCCGCATTCCGATGAAATTGATCGAATGGATGTTTGAATGGAATCCTGATTTAAAAGAATACATCCAGGTTTCTCTGGGCCCAATAAAAAACTACGATGGAGTGATCGCCACTGGAAGTAACAGTTCGATTGCGCAATTCGAAACATACTTTGGAGATGTTCCTCATATTTTTAGAAAGAACAGAACTTCGATCGCTATCCTGGATGGCACAGAAACAGATGAAGAATTGAAAAAATTGAGTTCCGATTGTTTTGATTTCTTCGGGATGGGATGCCGCAATGTTTCGAAACTGTATTTACCGGTTGGATTTGATCTGAATCGCATTTTTGAGAACTTCCTGGATCAGGCACATTTGATCCAGCATCACAAATACGGGAATAATTACGATTACAACCGGACAGTTTATTTAATGAATCAAATCCCGTTTCTGGACAACAATGTATTCATGCTAAAAGAAGATGAAGGGATTCACGCTCCGTTATCCGTAATTTATTATGAGTTCTATGAAGAAAGAGAATTGCTTCTGAATAAAATTCATGAAATGAAAGAAGAGCTCCAGGCGATTATAGGGCATGATTTTATTCCGTTTGGAAAAGCACAGGCTCCGGACATCACTGATTTTGCCGATGGAGTGGATACGTGCGCGTGGTTGAATTCTTTGAATTGAAATAAGACAAGGTGACTTCGGCTACGCTCAGTCACCTTTCAAAATTAACCACATTACAAATTAAAACTCCAAAACCAAGGTCGCTGAGCGTAGCCGAAGCGCCGGTTTGCAGAGTTATTAACAATCAAATTCAAAGTTTTCAACAATTTTTGTAACCAAGTCAGTACTTTTGCGTATTCTGGAAAGAATTCAATGCCTTTTAATATGATGAAGAGCTTAGCAATTGTAGGATTTGGAATTTCTTTTTTCTCTTTCGGAGGGGGAAATCCAGCTAAAATGACTCAAACGGATTATGTTGCGATGTGGTCAAATGTAGCCGTTGAACACATGCTTACTTACCGAATTCCCGCAAGTATCACACTTGCACAAGGTTTACTGGAAAGTGGGAACGGAAATTCACCGCTTGCAGTTGAGGCAAACAATCATTTCGGAATTAAATGCAGCGACTGGACAGGTGAGAAGATCTACTTTGATGACGATGCAAAGGGGGAATGTTTTAGAAAGTACCCAAGCGCGACAGAATCGTATAACGACCATAGTTTATTCCTTACCAAGAAACCACGTTATGCAAGTTTATTCCAGTTTCCGGTTGATGATTACAAATCCTGGGCGAAAGGATTGAAAAAGGCCGGTTACGCAACACATCCTGAGTACGCTGAAAAACTGATCGATTTGATCGAACGCTTAAAGTTGTATGAATACGACGATAAAACTGCTCCGGATAACAAAGGAACCGACTTACTGGCCGCCAATGCAAAAGAAAACAGTAAGACAAAATCAACGGGAACAACTGTAAACAAACCGGTTTCTTCCATGAAAATTGATGAATCTTGTTTAAAATATCAAAATCACATTGCAAAAGAGAATAAGAATGAGGTGAAATTCATTGTTGCAAGAAAAGGAGATACTTATTATAAAATTGCGAAGGAATACGAATTGGCAATGTGGCAAATGTACAAGTACAACGATTTTGTTGACAAGAAAGATATGCTGGAAGCAGGTGACATTGTTTATATTGAACCCAAAAGAAATAAATCGCGTTGTAAGGATGTCACATTCACTGCAACAAAAGAGATTACCCTGATTGAAATTTCCCAGGCAGAAGGGATCAAATTAAAAAAACTTGCAAAAATGAACGGATTCACATCCGAAAAAGTGACTGTCCAAAAAGGGCAAAAGATCCTTCTTCGTTAGTTATCTGCGTTGAAGTTTATTGTTGTTGTTTGTGAAAGGTTGTGTTATGCAACCTTTTTTAGTTTTCAAAGGTGACTTCGACTCCGCTCAGCCACCTTTGAAAGAGGATTAGGATATCTGAGGTCATACTAAGGAAACTGAGTGGAGACGAAGTTTAGGATTTCAATGAAAACAAACGGGATTATCCATGATTCTGAGCTGGATGGATGCCAAAATGTTTTAAAAAAAATGCTAGGATTAAAAGATTTTGTTAAATTTGAGAAACTCCTGTATTATGAAACCCTCAAACGAACTGTATAAGTTAATTAAGTCGTTGACGAAATCCGAGAAGCGTTTTTTTAAACTTTCTTCTGCTTTACAATCCGGTGAAAAGAACTACCTCAAGATTTTTGATTTTATTGAAAAGCAAGGGGTCTACAGGGAAGAGGATTTGAAAGAATACTTTCAGAATGAGACCTTTGTAAAACATTTACCTTCTGAAAAAAACCATTTATACCGTCTGATTTTAAAGAGCCTTCGCGTTTATTATTCGGAACAATCAGCTTCCAGTGTCCTGAAACAGGAATTGAAGAACGTGGAGATCTTATACAGCAAAGCGCTTTATAAAGAGTGCGAAAAGTTTGTGCAACGGGCAAAAAGCCTGGCAATTGAACATGAAGAATTTTATTATTGGTATGAATTGATCTCGTGGGAGAAAAAATTGCTGGAAGCGGCTTATGAAGACGGTGAGTTTTCAAGGAACCTGGACGACATCATAGAAGAAGAAGAGCTGGTTATTGCGAAATTGAGGAACCTGGCGGAATATCAGGTTATCTATTCCAAAATCAATCTAATTTTCCGCTCCGGAGGTTTTACAAGGAATGAGGAGGAACGGAAAATTGTAGAAGACATCTCTGATTATCATTTAATTAAAGGGAAAAACACCGCGCTTTCCACCAGAGCATCTTCCATGTGCTATTACATTAAAGGATTGTGCGCCGCAACAAATAGAAATTACGAAGATAGTTTCCAGTTTTTCAATCGAACAAAAGATATCATGGATAACAATCCATTGATAAAGGAAGATTTGGGGCAGCGTTATATCCTGACACTTTCTCACCTTTTAAGATGCTA
>CBFGPJ010000331.1:0-4334 GCA_965650615.1 uncultured Fluviicola sp.
GGATGACGATGTTTCCATGTCTTTCATTGAAAAAATGGAGAAGAGTATCAAACAGCGTAAAAAAGGCGAACCTGTGCGTATGGTTTACGATCACAGGATGCCACAGGACTTACTCGAAATGCTGATTCGAAGCCTGAACTTAACATTGGGAATAAATACAATAGCCGGGGGGAAATACCACAACTTCAAGGATTTTATGAAGTTCCCCGATTTCGGGAATGAGGAATACGTGTATGCTCCGTATAAAGCGGTGGATCATCCCAGCTTCCACAAACAGCATAGTTTGATCAAGGTAATTCTTGATAAGGATGTCCTCCTGCATTTTCCGTACCACCGGTTCGATCACGTAGTAGATTTATTAAGAGAAGCTGCCATTGATCCGAAAGTTGTCTCCATTAAAATCAATATTTACAGAGTTGCCAAGAACTCTCAGGTAATGAATGCACTTGTAAATGCAGTAAGAAACGGAAAAGACGTGACGGTCGTATTGGAATTACAGGCACGTTTCGATGAAGAGAACAATTTATTATGGGCCGAGCGGATGAAAGAAGAAGGAGCCAAGGTGCTTCATGGGCCGGAAGAACTCAAAATTCACTCGAAACTAATCCAGATCAAACGCGTTTCCGATAAAAAAGAACAACTTATTACTTACGTCGGTACCGGAAATTTCAACGAACGAACTGCCCAGATCTACACGGATATGGGATTAATTACCGTCAATAAAAAAATAGCAGATGAAGTACATCAGGTTTTTCACATAATGGAACACGCATTGCACCATCATCATTTCAAAACATTGATCGTTTCACCTCTTAACGCCCGAAAAAAATACCTGAACCTGATTGCGAATGAAACCAAGAATGCCAAAAAAGGATTACCTGCATTCATTCATATCAAAATCAACAACCTGGTGGATCAGGAAATGATCGATAAACTATACGAAGCATCACAGTATGGAGTTAAAATAAAACTGATGGTTCGCGGAATTTGTTGCCTGGTTCCCGGAATTAAAGGCTTAAGTCAAAATATCGAGATTTTGAGTGTGGTTGACCGGTTCCTGGAACATACTCGTTTCTTAATATTCGGAAACAACGACAAACCATTATATTTCATTACTTCAGCGGATTGGATGGAGCGAAACCTGGATAAACGCATAGAAGTTGGTGTTCCAATCTATGACAAAGGTTTAAAAGATCAGATCAACCTGGTATTTTCCATGCAGTGGGGCGACCGTGAAAAGGCGCGGATCATTGACAAATACCAAAAGAATGCATACAAAGAGGCAACAGGAACAGAAGCCGTGATCCGTTCACAGGTTGAACTTCAGCATTATTACCGGCATTTGATAGAGAGCCTGGGATATTAAGTGGTGACTTCGACTGCGCTCAGTCACCGGAATCATAAAAGGACATTGAGCGTAGCCGAAATGCCTTTTAAATTGAATCAGAATCCTTCTTTCTTCAATTCTTCGGCGTACGCTTTAGTGATGAGTGGAATAAATATTTCAACGGAAACCCCACCACCTGTCTTTTCACGAATAAGATAAGAAGAACTTGTTTTATTCAGCTTGTTCAATAGGTACAAGCGGTCGTTGATGATTTCCGAAGCTCTTGAAGAATCAACTGCTTTCAATCCCCTTCCATTGTCATCAATCACTATCGCCAATTCATTCAGACCTCTCAATTTGAAACGAATGGTCAACTCACCGACTTTATTCAAATTGGAGAATCCTTCCAATACCGTACTTTCAACGAAAGGCTGTAAGATCATGGTGGGCAAACACACATTGGAAGGATCCAGGTGTTCATCCACCTCAAAGGAAAAATTGAACGCGTTCTTAGAACGGTCTCTTTGCAAAGTAAGGTAAAAAGTCAGGAATTCTATTTCGCGGTCCAGGGTCATGAAATCATCATGTGTACTGTCCAATACCTGTTTCAGCAATTTGGAAAACGATTGAATTTGCCGCTTGTAGTCGGCACCTTGACTCACCCCGGTATTTTGCAATTGGTTCAATGCATTGAAAATGAAATCCGGATTAATTCTGGCCTTGTTCAAACGTTGTTGAATTTCCAGTCGTTTTTGTTTCTGTTTAATGGATTTCTGTCTGAAAACCATCAGGACATATGCTGCAAGTAATGCAAAAATGATACTTCCTACCAAAATAAGCCGCCATTTCAGTTTTCCGATTTGTTGCTGCTGCTGCAATAAACGTTTATCCTGTTCGTATTCCGCATCCGACTTTTCCTTTCTAACCCGGTGGTACTTTTCCGAGAGCTGGTTGAAAGCGCGGTCATTCTGAATCTTTAGAACACTGTCCTTCATCTTGGAGAGGTCTTCATAAACCACTAATGCCCGCTCATATTCTCCGCTCAATTTGGCACAGTTATAAAGCAGTTCCAACGCATTTGTAACATCATACGGATCACCGGTCTTTTGTGCATACACCAAATTGGAATCTGCAAATTGGTACGCTTTATCGTATAATTTGAGTTCGAGATAAATATCCGAAATATCACCGTAGATTGCACCTCTTTCTTTCCAATGATAGCGCGGGTTCGTTTGCAACAAGGCACTATCCATATATTTCAATGCCAGGCGAAAGTTCCGGTTGTAATAAGCGTGGTCCTCGAATAAGTTATAGATCTGCAGGTAACTCTCCGAATACTGGATCTTTTTTGCCAAAACGTAGGAAAATGCAACCGTATTCAGTGCAGAATCCAAATAAATCTTGTCTCTTTCAAGCTGGTACTGTTTGTAATATCTGGAAGATAATTCGGACAGCAGATCGATCTTCGTTTCATTATCGGATAAAACCCGCACGATCGGATACGCCAGGTTTGCATAATATTTTGCTTTCTCTTTATCCTTTGATCTTCCGTAACTTGCCGAAAGTCCCAGGTAGGCTTTTGAAAGCAGGGCATTGTTTCCTGACCGTTGCAGCGTCCGGATGGTTTTTGAATAAGCATCTATTGATCCTGCATAATCTCCCTGGAGCATTAAAAGTTCTCCAAGTGTCAGGTTGTTTTCAACATAGGCGGCAGACTTACAACGGATGCTATCCAAAATGGATCTTTCACGGTCCAAACTCTTTTTGGCATCTTCAAACTGACCGTTTTTAATCTGGACCTGTGCTTTTAGTTGAAATGAAAAAGCCACACATCTCGGACTCTTATTTTTCTCCAAAGTCTTGGCAAATTTCCAAAGATTGAACGATTTATGTTTTGAAGTACTGTCAAAATCCCGTTGTGCAATAAAATCCTGCATGGATTCACATGCGCAATTCGATTGTGCCTGAACAAGTTCAGCAAAACCAATAAAGACCAAACAGACTATTAAATGTTTCATAAAGTTCTTGCTCAAAGTTAGCAAAAAAGGTCTTAAACTGATTTCACCTGAAAAAGAAAAGGAGCCCGTTGTGGCGGACTCCTTTTCTTGCTTTATTACTTATGTTGTAAAATCACTAAAAATTGACTGTTAAACCAAATGTTAGTGGGTAAACTCCGACCGTTTTGTCGGTATCGAAAAGAGGCAGCAGGTTGTAATTTGCAAACACTCCAATGTCTTTATATCCCAGTTTTACGGCTGCATCCAGGCGGAAAGCGTTCAAACCGTAAACTCCTTTCGTTTTTGTGCGGTATTTGGTTTTGTCTTCTTCAATCACCTGTTTCGTGCTGGAACCGATCCTTACGCCTCCGATTACTCCGGCTGCAAGATAAAATCCTTTGTCGGATTCTCCATTAGAACAAAATTCAAGCATCAAAGGAGCTGTTAAATACACTGCGCGCAATTTGTTTTTCCGGTAATCGTTCACAGTATCTTTAATTACCCAAAGGGAATCGGAGTTCGCATATAACAAATTGTTCTTTAAACCGATTTGTGTCCAGTTAATCCCTAAACCGGTAGTTAATCCGATATAGTTCTTATAGATCTTGAATTTGTACTCCGCGAAATTGAAGTTCCAGCTAAACGACTTACCCGGGTCATTTTCCCATTGTTTATCATCCGGGAAACTGCTTTTCATTGCGCTGTTCAACAAAAGTGTCGGCCCGAATTCCACTCCTGCCCAATGCGCTTCAAAATGTTTTAAATCTTCTTTATCGGGTGCGGCGTCAATGGTATCGCCGTCAGAGTCTTTAACAATCAGGATCTGTTTGTCTTTCAGCCTGATACGTGTTGTATCGGGATCTTCCTGGCTCTTTGCATAACCGAATAGGAAGAATATAAATGTGATAAATAAACCTGTTTTCATATCTCTAAAACTTTATTGCTTTCTGTTTAACTAAGTACCTGGGCTTTTCGAACATATGACCATCTCAACTCTTATTTTGTTACAG
>CBFGPJ010000332.1:0-4331 GCA_965650615.1 uncultured Fluviicola sp.
TACCGAACTGTTGAGAGAAGGTTTGAGACGCATGAAAGCAAAAGCGAAAGGCCCTGTCGGAATTAATCTGATTGTGAATGCTTCCAATATTTACATGGAGGAACAATTGAAGATTTGTATCGAAGAAGAAGTCGATTTTTTTATTACTTCTTTAGGCTCTCCCAAAAAGGTCATTGATGCTGCTCATGGGAAAAACATCAAAGTTTTTTGTGACGTGACAGATGTGGCTTATGCAAAAAAAGTAGAAGAATTGGGAGCGGACGCGGTTATTGCAGTAAACAATAGGGCTGGCGGCCATGCCGGACGGATTGACGCGCCAACGCTAATCAAAAGTATCAAAGCGGAGATTTCCATTCCGGTTATTTCTGCAGGAGGTGTCGGGACAAAAAAAGAAATGGATGACTTAATTGAGGCTGGTGCTGACGGATTCTCCATCGGGTCGATTTTTATTGCATCCGATGAAGCCGGAGTTTCACAGGAATACAAGCAGGCTTGTGTAGATTACGGAGCAAAAGATATTGTAATGACTTCCAAATTGTCAGGAACCCCCTGTACGGTTATCAATACACCTTACGTAAAGGAAATCGGGACAGAGCAATCCTGGTTGGAACGCTTTCTGAATAAGAACAAGCGACTGAAAAAATGGGTGAAAGCCATTGTTTTTTACAGAGGAATGAAATCTTTGGAGAAAGCAGCTTTCAGCGCGACATACAAAACCGTTTGGTGTGCCGGGCCAAGTATTGAGCATGTGAAATCGATCCGTTCAGTAAAGGAAATAATCCAAACACTTACCGGCCATGAGTAATCCGAATTTGAAGAAATATGCCATGATGCTTCGTTTGATGGGCATTTTCAAGATCCCGATGATCGGATATGTTCGTCCGAGATTACTTGAGATCAATGACGATGAAGTACTTGTAAGAATCAAATTGAGAAGACGAACAAAGAATCACCTGAAAAGCATGTATTTTGGAGCTTTGGCTGTTGGTGCAGATGTTACGGCAGGATTACATGCATTTTATTTTTGCGATGAGCTGAATGTGAGGCCTTCTTTTGCATTTAAAGGAATGAAAGCAGAATTTGTGAAACGGGCAGAAACAGATGTTTTGTTCACTTGTAATGAAGGTGCTCTTGTTCGTGAACAGGTTTTGAAAGCAATTCAAACCAACGAAAGACAAAATCATTGGGTGAAAGTAACTGCGAAAGATCTGAACGGAGACGTGGTAGCACTTTTCGAGATGGAAATCTCGGTGAAAATCAAATGAATTGAAAATTGAGAATGGAAAAATTGAAAAGAAACCTGCGCTAATACTTGTTTATTATCGAAAGCGAGCCTTTCTCTCCCTTTCAATTGTCAATTTTACATTTTCAATTTCCAAATAAGTCTATCTTTGCCAAAAAAAAGAATGAATCACATTACCTCCGAAGCTTGTAAGCAGCTAATCCAAAACAATGAGGCAGAACTGATAGATATCCGCGAACCATGGGAAGTTGAAATTTGCTCCATCGGAGGAACTAAAATTCAAATGCATAAAATTCCCGAGGTTGCAGAGTCGATGGACAAATCAAAGTATTACATCATTATGTGCAAAACCGGCAGAAGAGCAGAATCTGTTGCAAACTTACTGGAATGTGCCCACGGTTTTCAACACGTTGCGATTCTTGAAGGAGGAATAACCGCCTGGTTTGAAACATTCGAACCAACTTATGAAATGTATTAGCCATGATAGAATTATTCAAACACTTATTCCACCTGGATTTTAACTGGGTTTTTGATCATTATAACGATTCCATTTACGTGGTCCTTTTTGTAGTGATTTTTATTGAAACAGGATTGATCATTATGCCCTTTCTACCCGGAGATTCTTTGCTATTCATGGCGGGAATGTTTGCTGCAAATGGGTAATTGGATCTTGCCTTTATTTTGGGCTCCTTATCTTTTGCAGCTATTTTGGGAGATAACGTCAATTATTGGATTGGCCGCAAGTTGGGATTGGGAGTTTTTGAATGGAAAATCAAAGGTCGTCAGCTTGTAAAGCAGTCTTACTTAACCAAAACCGAAGAGTTTTTTGAAAAAAGGGGAGTTGCGGCAATTATTATGGCACGTTTTGTTCCGATTGTACGAACATTTACTCCTTTTGCGGCAGGAATCGGGAAAATGAAATACCGCACCTTTTTGATGTACGATATTATCGGTGGAGTTTTATGGATTACTTCTATGACCATTGCGGGGTATTTCCTTGGAGAAATCGAATGGGTACGAAACAACAATGAAAAAGTCGTTTTGTTGATTATTCTCATCTCAGCTCTTCCAATGATCATCAGTTTTGTGAAGTCAAAATTCAGTAAGAAAAATGCCTGAATTCGGATTGGTAGGTAAAACCTTAGGACATTCTTTTTCGAAGCAATACTTCGATGAGAAATTTCAACGGGAAGGTTTGAATTACCGATTCGAAAATTTCGAATTGTCCGAAATAGAAGAGATTCAGAAGGTTTTTAGTATTCCTGACCTAAAAGGTTTTTCAGTTACAATTCCATATAAAGAACAGATCATTCCGTTCCTGGATTCATTAAGTGAAGAAGCAAAAGCGATCGGAGCTGTAAATTGTGTCCGGGTATCTGCGAATGGTGAAAAAACGGGATACAACACGGACGCCTTTGGCTTTCATCAGATGATAAAACCTTTTCTGACCAATGAACACGAACGGGCAATGATACTGGGAACGGGAGGAGCTTCCAAAGCAGTTGCTTATGTATTGAAAAATATCGGTTTGGACGTCATTTGGATCTCGCGTAACCCAAGAAATGAAAAGGAATTCGCTTATGAAACAATCAACGATTATATGCTGCGTGCCTGTAAGATTGTTGTGAATTGTACACCGCTCGGAACTTTTCCCAACGTAGATGAATCTGTTCCTTTTCCATTTGAATACTTAAGTGATAAACATTTGTGTATCGATTTGATCTATAATCCGGAGGAAACCAAATTCCTGAGAGAATCCAGGTTGCATGGAGCGACTACGTTGAATGGACTTTCGATGTTGAAAGAACAGGCGAATAAGGCCTGGGAGATTTGGAATAAATAAATACCAGGGTAATGGTTCGCTATTTGGCAAACAGGCAAATTGGCGAAATTACATTTCTTTTTATTTTTGTAAGATGCAGTCGGTAAAACAGTTGATCAAAGAAGGAGAACACCAGCAACAGGATTTCAAATTTCGAATCGACGATTCCAAAAAGATTGCAAGAACACTCGTTGCCTTTGCGAATACTGATGGCGGAAGGCTTTTGATAGGAGTGAAAGACAACGGGAAAATTGCCGGAGTTGATCCCACTGAGGAAATCCACATGATAGAAGCTGCAGTCGATATGTATTCAAAACCTAAATTAGAATTCCAATCGCGTGTTTGGCAGGAAGACATGAAGCTGGTACTTGAAATTTCCATTGAAAAAACGGCAAACAGACCTATTCTGGCATTGGATGAAGAAGGAAAATGGAAAGCTTATGTGCGTCGGAAAGATCATACCTTGCTAGCCAATAAAATATTACTGAATGTTTGGAAACACGAACGGTTCGATCAGAAAAGACCTGAGAAGATAGGAGAAGAAGAGACCCAGTTGTTGTCAATTATCGCAACTAATCCGGGACTTACTTTGAGCAAGATTTATCGTTTGTCGAGTTTACAGAAATCAACTATCGATCGCCTGATGGTTCTGTTTATTTGTTGGGATTTGGTTTCAATGGAGATGAATGAGAATGGGACTTTTTACCTGGTAAAGGAAAATTAATACGGAGATTCTTTCAGTATTACCCCTGTTCAAATTGCAAAGTGAATGACATCTATTTTGGTGATAATCAGTTCGTTTTTTAGAAATTTCAAAATAAAGTTATATATTCGCGCCAAATTTGAGGATGAATAAAGCTTTTTATATTTCAAGTTTGGTCCTTAGCGCACTATTCAGCGTCATTGTACTCTACTATATTGATTTGGTGTCTTCTGCCAGATTTAGCAGTTGGTATACCAACTATTATGACTCAGGATCAAGCGAAACGGAAGAGGCTGGTTTGATTAGCCTGTTTTTCTTTTTATTTTTTATTACAACATTTTTACTCGGATTAATCAAGATTAAACGAGTTACAAATAGGGTTTTGTCAATCATAGGTTTGGCTTTATCGGCACTGTTTTTGCTGTGGGATTTAGTCATGTTGAGCTCACCGTCGGGCTTAAGTTTTGACGAAGTAGGTATAGGTTTTTTCTTTTTTACACCCGTGGTTATGGCTTTTTCCATTGTTGGGATTATTCAGTCAGGCAGGTTTAAAAGACAAGGGG
>CBFGPJ010000333.1:0-4328 GCA_965650615.1 uncultured Fluviicola sp.
CGGCAATGAACTACTACTTTTTTGTTTTTGTCGATCTGACCGAACTCTGCAGGAATATCATTCATCGGAATTAAAATCCCATCCAGGGTACAAATCTCATTTTCATACGGTTCACGCACGTCGATCAGTTGAAAATCCTCGTTTCCATCTTTCCATGCTTTCAATTCGCTTACTGTAATACTTTTCATATTCTAATATTGTGTCTTCGACTCCGCTCAGCCACCTAACAAATCAAAGTTGCCTGAGCGAAGTCGAAGGTAACTTTAACTAAAAAAGCGATCCATGGATCGCTTTACAAAATTACTCAATAAGCCCGAAAGAATGTTCATTCTCAAGTCCTTTAACTACTTTTTAGCTTTTCCCGAATACTTTCTTCAATAGGTCGGTTACCTGCGCAGCCGGATCCTTCCGAATTTTAGCTTCCTGTTCGCTGATCAGGATCATTAGTCCGTCGATTGCTTTTGCGGTGACATATGCTTCCAAATCCGGATTCTGTTTTGTAACACCCGGAATTTTATTGTATTTCGTAACCAATGGATTCCAGTATTCCGTCACACGGACCTTGTCCATTGCCGTTTTTACGATCGGTTTGAATTTTTCAGTCAGGGAACCTGTTGTTTTTTCACGCAGGAAATGAGTCGCTGCCGTATCTCCCCCATTTAAGATTGCGAAACCGTCACCAACCGACATTCCCTTAACTGCTCCTGCAAATACATCAAAAGCGCTTTTTGCCGCTTCTTCAGCTGCGCGGTTCACAGATTCTTCAAATTGGGTTACCTGGCTCTGCATTCCCAACATCACCAATTTATCTTTCATGTTTTTCGCTTCAGCCGGCCATGGAATGAAGATCTTTTGATTCTTGTAGAATCCATCTGTTACACTTGCCGCATTTGCAGCTGTCTTTGCACCGGTTGTTAATGCTTCGCGTAAACCGCTTACTACCTCATCATTTGTCAATGAGCTTTTCGAAGAGGAAGTGGATGTTCCAGTGGTCAATTCTTTTCCTTTGGAAACTATTTTCCCTAAAGTTTGAGCATTCGACAAATAGCTGGCACTGATAATTAAGGCAATTGCAATACTGATTTTCATACTGTCTGGTTTTATAATGTATTCGAGGTCCAAACCAATAATAAGGTTTAATCCGTCATTGTTTTTAACGCTTGGTGTTACCAAAAATTGTTCCATAAAACAAGTAATTACGCCTTATTTAATTTGGCCACGGATTCACAGATTTTTTGAAGCGCTTACCAGTCGCTTCTTTTTATGATTTGTTAAACTCGTGAATTCTTGCAACAGCGAGCGCGGTAGCCGAGCCTGGAATCTGTGCATTTGTGGCAAAAAAAAAGGACGCGATGTATCGCGTCCAATATTTCGTATCATCACAATCCTATTGCTTCAAAATCCCTGCACCCCGTTTACTGTGGTGTATTTCAGGATGTTTTTCTTATCCGGGTGGATGCGTGCAAATGCGGATTGAACAGCCAAAGTTCCTTCATGGAAACCACACAGGATCAACTTCAGTTTATTTTCATACGTATTCACGTCCCCAATGGCATAAATTCCGGGAATGTTCGTGGAATAATCCAGCGTATTAACCTTGATCGCATTCTTTTCGATCTCCAGTCCCCAGTCAGCAATCGGTCCTAGTGACGGTTTCAAACCAAACAAAGGAATGAAGTGATCCGTTTCGCGGATTATTTCTCCCTGCGTATTGTGCTGAATCTTCACGTGGGTTAAAGAACCATTTCCTTCCACACCAACAACTTCGGCTTCCGTGATCAGGTTAATCTGACCATTTTCAGCCATATCAATTACTTTTTGGACCGAATCCAAATGCCCGCGGAACGAAGCACTTCTGTGTACCAACACAACCTCTTTTGCAATTTTCTTTTCAGCCAAAAAGATAGACCAATCCAGCGCCGAATCTCCACCACCTGCAATCACACATCGTTTTCCTCTGTAAAACTCAGGATCTTTGATGATGTATTCAATTCCCTTATCTTCAAAGTCGGCAATATTTGAAATAGGCGGTTTCCGGGGTTCGAAAACACCCAATCCGCCGGCAATCATTACGATCGGAGCCGCATGTTTCGTTCCTTTCACGGTAGTTACAATAAATTTCCCGTCTTCTGTTTTATCAATCGTCATGGCAGCTTCACCCAAAGTAAACCCGGGTTTAAACGGTGCAGCCTGCTCCATCAGGTTATCAATCAGCTCACCAGCCAACACAGAAGGGAATCCCGGAATATCATAAATCGGTTTTTTCGGATAAATCTCCGAACATTGTCCGCCCGGCTGGGGCAATGAGTCGATCAAATGACAATGTAATTTCAATAATCCGGCTTCAAATACGGTGAAAAGTCCTACCGGACCTGCTCCAATTATAATTATATCTGTTTCAATCATTATTCCTATTAAAAGTGGCACAAAAATAAGGATTGTTTTCATACATAGAATTAGTATAAAAAGGGTATTTTTAAGTATTATTCACGCTTGTTTCAGCTTAATTCCTTAACTTCATCAAAAATATCCACCATGAAATCAATTTTGTTTTTAGCACTCATTTTATTGGGCTTTTCTTCGCAAGCTCAGGACACCGAAATCGAAAATCGCGTATTCTCCCTTCTCACTGTAAAAGGACAACGCAATCCGAAAGAATTCCCGATGGATAACGATCTCAATTACCTTCAGATCGAAAACGGAGAAGCTGTTATCAATTACCGAAGCCGAGGGAAAGTTACCTTTTACCAGGGAGCAGTAACGGGTTACTCCATATCACAAACTGAAAAAGGAGAGACCATTAGCTTTTACCTCGCCCCTACCTGCCTTGGGAGTAAACCGATCTCACTGGAAATTTCCCTTCAGGAAAACGGAAAATACCTGATCCATCTTTTTGACAAATTGGGATCTTTGGACACGCTTCTGGTTGCCGAAGCTGCAAGCAAAGAAATTTTTAAATAGTAATTTCAAAGCTTTACTATTTTTGCTAAGCAATGTAGGTGAGCTATTATCTGTGCATCTGCGGGAATACTAGTAGCAATATTATCCAAGTGATGCAAACAGGAAAAAAAAACATTCCGGACTTTCTAAAAGAACATTCCATTATTATCGGGATTCTTTTGCTGGCACTCATACTGAGATGTTACGACTTGTTTTCCATTCCTTATACACACGATGAGCTCAGCGGATTGTTGCGCACCCGTTTTGATTCTTTTGATGAACTGATTGCAAAAGGTGTAAAAATAGACGGGCACCCGGCGTTTGTTCAGGTTTTTCTTTATTATTGGACCAAATTATTCGGGACCGCAGAATGGATTGTCAAACTTCCGTTTATTCTTTCCGGAGTAGGCGGAGTTTATTTTGCTTATAAAATCGGGAAGCGCTGGTCGAATGTAACTGTTGGCCTGATCGTAGCAGCTATCATTGCAACGAGCCAGTATCCACTGATGTACAGTCAGATTGCCCGGCCCTACACATCCGGATTCTTCTTCACACTGTTATTTGCTTACCATTGGGGAGAAATCGTCTTTTTTAAAAATTACACCCGGAAGCACCTCATCTGGTTCCCGGTCGCAGCAGCACTTTGTGCATACAATCACCATTTCAGTATGCTCACGGCAGGATTGATCGGAATCTTCGGAATCGGTTATACGTTTAAGGATTTCCTCTGGAAATACTTATTACTTTGTTTGGCAGCCATCGTTTTGTATTCCCCGCATTTCACTATTCTCTTTGCTCAATTGAAACAGGGCGGACTATCGGGTTGGCTGGGAAAACCCGAACCTTCCTTTTTACCTCATTATATTCAGTATATCTTCCAGTTCTCCGCGCTGCTGATCGTTTTATACGCTGGAATAATCCTTTGGACACTTTTCAAAGGTCGCTTCGACTACGCTGCGCCTTTGCTGAAGCTTCAGCGTAAGCATCTGCCACCTTTTGACGATTATTCAAGCTTCAGGAAACGAAACTCAAAGGCCATTCTTTTTGCAGGAATGCTTTTCTTTTCCGTATATGCTGTCGGGTATTTTTATTCTATTTATGCAGCACCGGTATTGCAGACTTCCGTGCTCATTTTTGCCTATCCTTTCTTACTCATTTTCTTATTTGGCTGGGCAAAGGAGCAAAGCAGGCTGATGAATTTAGCACTGGTTTTGATCATCACGGTTTTGAACTGCTATGTATTGATCTTCCAACGGCAACATTACACCGTATTTTACAAAACTCCGTTCAATCAATTGGTACTGGATGTTATGAACGTAGACAAAGAACCGGCGTATGCGCTCATTTTCTCAGACGAACCGAAAACACGCTTTTATTCCGGAAGAGGC
>CBFGPJ010000334.1:0-4323 GCA_965650615.1 uncultured Fluviicola sp.
ATATTCCTGGGTATTTCGCCTTTTACGGTTCCTGAAGAAAAGACAACAGACCCCAAAACAGAACTCGTTTACATCACTTCAAATGGAATTCACTCGGACATTCTGCTCCCAATCCATCACCCTTTAAAAGATTGGAAAAAAACACTGAGTCTGGAAAAAGGATTGGCAGTGGATACTTTTCAAACACATTTAAAATTCGGGTGGGGTGATAAAAATTTCTTTATGAGAACCAAAGAATGGAGTGATATGGAAGTAGGAACTGTTCTGAATACGGTTTTTGGAAGAGGCCCGGGAGCAATGCACTTAATTTTGTGTACCCCAAAAGATCTGGACCAATCAAGTTTAATGGAACTTCATTTGACGAAACAACAATATCAGCGATTGTGTGCTTTTATCCAGTATAGTTTCAAATTTGAAAACGGGAAAGCGAAAGAGATTAAAAATCATCCATACGGAACCTATGATTTCTTCTTTGATTCGAGTATTGAATACAATATGACTTATACCTGTAATACCTGGACCAATAATGCATTGAAACAAGGTGGTCAGAAAGCATGTGTCTGGACGCCGTTTAAAGGAGCTATTTTCTCGAAATACCCGCAGAAATCTTCCACAGCCCACTAAAAACCCGGTTTGCCAAATGGCAAATTGACAAATTGACGTCTGTGAATCCTGATTGCTTCGAATATTTATTATCCCTTAAAAAGAAAAACCCGGTATTTCTACCGGGCTTTTAATCAAGTTATTGTCAGCTATAGCTGACATATCGAATCAATCAGCTACTGCTGATCTCTTATTTCTTCCCTTTTCCGTTTCCATTTCCGTTAGACTTACCGGAATTTCCGTTGGACTTACCATTTCCTCCCTTGTCTCCGGAATTATCTTTTTTATCGCTTCCTGTTACCTTATCTGCAGATTTGGAATTTCCTTTACCCTTCTCTTTTACTTTTCCTTTTAAAGCATGGAACTCTGCGGAACCTGGTTTAATTCCCATTTCCTTTGCCATTGCTCCCCAACCTTTTGATTTACTTTTAGAGTAAACTGTAATTACGTCTTCAATAGGTCTACGAGTAATATTTGAAATCTGGAAAGCCATAAATGCATCACTTGCATTCATTCCAACTTTAAAACAAGCCTCAACTTTCGGAAGACCGACATTAAATCTTTTTGTCAGATCCGTTTTAAATGCACCCAAATCTTTCTTAGCTTCAATTCCCATGCTTTTCAGACTTTCATCCAATTCGGCATCACCTGTTTTGTACACCTGGCCAAAACTTAAGCTTGAAGCCAACAACAATCCTAAAAAAATACTCTTCTTCATAGTTTTCATTTTTATCAAATATATGATTTCAAAACAATAATTGTGCAACTTATTTCAGTCTGTTTTTAATCAGCTAACAATCAGTTAATTACATTAAAAATCAGGAGATTCGCTGCAATCCGATCCGTTTTCTTGCTTCGTCGATTTCTACCACACGCACCTCCACATGTGTATGCAGGGAAATAACCTGTGTAGGATCTTCCACATAATGATCAGCCAGGTTCGATTTATGGATTAAACCATTTTCTTTGATCCCGATATTTACGAAAGCTCCAAAATTGGTCACATTGGTCACAATTCCATTCAAAATCATTCCTTCTTTCAAATCAGATATTGTTTTAATCCGGCTATCAAATTCCAGCACTTTCGCCTGCTTTCGGGGATCACGGCCCGGTTTCTTTAATTCTTTAATAATATCGGCAAATGTAAATGAATCGATCTCAGAAAAATCTGCTTGTTTTACTTCATTCAATTTGCTTTCATTTCCAATCAGGTCTTTCAGGTCCATTCCCAGTTTTTTCGCCATTTGGTTCACAAATTTGTAGCTTTCCGGGTGAACGGATGAATTATCCAACGGATTCTCTCCATCGCGGACACGCAAAAATCCTGCAGCCTGTTCATAGGCTTTATCTCCTAACCGCTTTACTTTTTTTAGCTCTTCACGCGATTTAATTCCACCGTTCTCAGTTCTGTAAGCAACGATATTTTCCGCCAACCCTAAACCAAGACCGGAAACATAGCTTAAGAGATAAGGTGAAGCGGTATTCAAATCAACTCCCACAGCATTCACAGCAGAAACCACCACATCGTCCAAAGCGTCTTTCAAAGAAGTTTGATTCACTTCGTGCTGGTATTGACCCACTCCAACGGATTTCGGATCGATCTTTACCAATTCAGCCAATGGGTCCATCAAACGTCGACCGATGGAAACGGCCCCGCGAACTGTTACATCATAATCGGGGAATTCTTTTCGTGCAATCGGACTGGCTGAATAAATGGACGCTCCGTCTTCGCGAACCACATAAACTTCCAAATCTCTGTCAAAACGAATATGCTTAATAAATGATTCTGTCTCTCTTCCTGCTGTCCCGTCACCGATAGCAATCGCTTCAATTTTATAAGCTTGTACCAATTGTGCGATTTTTGAAGCTGCTTTATCGCGTTCATTTTGTGGCGGATGCGGGTAAATGGTCACATTGGTCAGTAATGATCCGTGCTCGTCCAGGCAAACAACTTTACATCCCGTCCGGAATCCCGGATCCAAAGCAAGTGTTCGCTTATTTCCAACGGGTGGTGCAAGCAATAATTGTTTCAAATTTGTTGAAAAGACCGAAATCGCTTCTTTATCCGCTTTCTCTTTAGCCTGGGCCAATAATTCATTTTCAAGGGAAGAACACATCAGCCTGGAATACGATTCTTTGCAGGCTCTTGCCACCAAATCGCCACATTCATCATCACTTTTCACAAAAAAACGTTCCAAAGATTCCAAAGCATCCTCCTTATCCGGTTGTGCTTTCAAGGATAAAATCCCTTCTCTTTCCGCTCGAATAATTGCCAGGAAGCGATGAGATGCAGTTTTATAAAGCGGTTCGGAAAAATCAAAGTAATCACGGTATTTTGCACCTTCCTCTTCTTTCCCTTTTACCAGTTTCGAAGCAAGTACTGCTTTTCGCTGGAATAGTGTTCTGACACGTCCACGGGCAATTGCATTTTCATTGATCCATTCTGCCATGATATCGATTGCTCCCTGAATTGCCATTTCTTCATCTACAACTTCTCCTTTCAGAAAACGCTCGGCCATTTGCTCCGGATCACCTCCGCGCTGCGACATGATCATACGTGCCAAAGGTTCCAACCCCAACTTTTTTGCTTTATCACCTTTCGTTTGGCGTTTCTGTTTGTATGGCAAATAAATATCTTCCAATACAACCGAATCAAAACAGGTCAGGAGCTTATTCTTCAATTCATCTGTCAGCTTTCCCTGTTCCTCAATGGAAGTAATCATCGTTTGCTGACGGGCGATCAATTCATCGTACTTTTTCGCTAAATCCCTGATCTGAGCAATTTGAACCTCATCCAAACCACCGGTCATTTCTTTTCGGTACCTGGATATGAACGGAACTGTTGCTCCTCCTTCCAATAGTTCTATGGTGTTTTGAATTGCCTTTTCTTTTAAGCCTGAGGCATTTACTACGAATTCATTTTTTTGCATAGACACAAATATAAAAGTTCAGAAAAACTCTCCGGTATACATCCCGAAAAAGAACTTCACAATTCAGGTTGTTACTCAGTCAAATCCGCAATTAACATAATTACCATCAGATCATTACAACCTTTGAAACGTTTAGGAGTCTTTTTATAAAACTATTTGCTATGAAGAAAATTTACGCGATTTTATTATTGACCTGTTTGGTTCATGCAACCGGTTATGGTCAGACGACAAGTTATTCTTTCTATGCCGATACTACCTTTGGATGTCAGACTACCTTTGGAGTTCAAATGGCAATCGGCACGTTACCTGAAACGGGAGGTGTTTTATCAGTAGATTGGGGTGATGGAAACACCACTGTTTATAACTACACTTCAATAACCGGAAACACAACGCATTATACGCAGGTAACTCACGGTTATACACTTCCAGGAAATTATGTGGTTTCTTTTAACGTTTACAGTGGTACAGCGGGTGCGAATGTAGATGCCGGACAAACAGATAACATCAGTGCTCCGGGAGCTTCAAACTGTGGTTATTTGTGGATTTACACGATGCAGACGTCCCCTTCGGTGAATTACATGAATGTTCCGTATCAGTTTACGGATGTAAACGGGACCGTTACGATCCTGATGCCTTCAAACAGTCCCGGAACTGCAGCGGTCTACACTGGTTTAAATCCTGCAAATGCTCCCTACACGGCGCAGATTGATCCAAACTGGCTGGCTGCAAACGGTCTCATCCAAACTAGTCCGAATTTCACCATTACTTCCTTCAATACAAATGGGATGGC
>CBFGPJ010000335.1:0-4317 GCA_965650615.1 uncultured Fluviicola sp.
TGAAGTTCAAGCACCTGTTGACGAAAGATTTGTTTGTTGCCATCAAAGGAAGGGTGCAGGAAGGTCCATACCCGGACAAGATCACGAAAATGAAACCGATCGAATTCAGCATCAGTTCCATTGAACAGTTGCAGGATATGATGGGAAATAAATCAGCAACGATCAATATCACGGTTCCGATCAAATTGCTCGACCAAATGATGCTCAATAAGCTGGAAACCATGTTCCGTGAAAGCGAAGAGGGAAACTGCTCGGTAAAATTCACTGTGATCGATCATTTGGATAATCTCACGGTAAGTATGCCTTCCAAACGACTTCGGATCAATCCGTCTGCCAAAATGCTTTCAGAAATGAAAGAAATGCAGCTGGAAGTGGGATTTGATACGAATTGATTGAAAAGGTGTCCTGATAATTTTCTCTCTTTGAGAGTCTGACACTCAAACAAGTATCAGACTTCGTCAAAGAGGAGGAGTAAAATCGTTTTATTTTCGAGTCTATAAAGGTTTTAACCGTTACGCAACGATTAGCAAAATAACTTGATTTTGAGTCGTGATATTTCCTCTTTCCCTTATAAACAGGGACTCTAAGTGTTTTTAACGGTTATTTTTTTTGAAACTACTAGTTGGCTTGCCCCTTACCGTTTTTTTTACTATATTAAAAGGAATCGTGATATCGTAATACACCAATCAGTCATAACTATTTTCTCTTCATTACTTGGTATTTGACAACCCGCCATCCACTACTATTTCTGCTCCGTGGATATACGAAGCATCATCCGATGCAAGAAAAAGAACCGTTTTGGCAATTTCTGAAGTTTCACCAAAGCGCTTGAATGGAAGTGTTGGAATAATTCCCTGAATCGTTCCTTCAATCTGGTCTTTGGTCAATCCTGTATTGTTGAAAATGTTGGTTTTAATATAGCCCGGACTTACTCCGTTCACACGTATGTTCTTCCTGGTACATTCCGTTGAAAACGTTTTTATGAAAGATTGGACCGCTGATTTGGCTGCTGAATAAATAGAGAAATTATCGAACCCGAACCTGGTAACAACTGAAGTGTTTAAAATGATCGAGCTTCCGGCAGGCATCATCGGCAAAAGCTGCTGAACGGTGAAGAAGCTTCCTTTTACAAACAGATTGAAGAGTTCATCAAAATGAGTTTCATCAACTTGTTCAATTGACGCAAATTTGCCATATCCGGCATTTACAAACAACACATCTAAGTGATCAGTATGCTGTTTTACCAGCTTTTGCAATTCGAAGATATCGGACATTTTTCCCGAATCAGATACCAAACCAATCGCATTTGGGCCTAACTCTGATATTGCTTTATCTACTGTTTCCCGACTACGGCCCGTTATTAAAACTGTTGCTCCTTCCCGTATAAATTCCTGCGCTGTGGCAAACCCCATTCCATTTGATCCGCCTGTAATTAAGACGGATTTGCTTTTAAATTTTTGCATTTCTACTGTTTTAAACTTGAATGCAAAGATTGGGTTCATTGACAGGCGATAAAACCCGAAACTTGCTAAATGTTTTCGGGATTATAAGGTCCACCCGTTTCTCCCCAACCCCAATTGGGCATGGGTTCATTCGTGTTCATAGGGTTTTCCGTTAATTGAGAATTGATCACAGCAAGCCTGGTTCCCCATTCAGTATAACCAACAAAGGCTGAGCGGAACTCCGGATCACTTTTTAGTCCAACCTCATCTGCTGTCTGTAATAAAAGCTGGACCCAGCGCTGCCGTTTTTCTTCTGTGAGCATTTTACCGATGTGTTTGCCGATCATTTTGGCATGACTTCCATTATCCTGTTGGGTGTATAGTTTATCTCCGCCAAAAACTTCTGCCACAAAATTGGAAACGTGTTTCACATGCTCGGGTGACATGTTTTCAAAAACTTCGCCCAGTAAATCGTCCTTTAAAACCTTATTGGGTAAATAAGGTTTCAAAGGTTTTTATATCGCCGGCCCATTCGTATAAAGTGGGGATGTTTTTCATGACTTTTGTTTAAGAATTTTTAAAAGGATAAGAGACTTCAGAGATCCCAAAATACAAATTATTTCATGGGGTTACTGATCCTTTTTGCAAATTCAAGGATGGTGTCTGTATTTTTCAGATATTCATCCATTGTTTGTTCTACCACATAATCCGGTTTCACGCCGTCTCCGATTTGCTGATCAGGGAGTTTTTGTACATCCTGCTCCAGGTCTACAATTGAAAATGTCAACAGCAAACCGGTTTCTGGAAGTTTGTAAGTAACAGGAATATGGCCTGTATGACCGTAATAACCTCCTAATGCTTCCTGTCCGATAACGATTGATTCTTCATCACTTTTAACCATACTTGCAAATAAGGAGCCGGCTGAAGCTACGAACGGACTGATTAAAAGGTAAATCTGACCGGAGAATGCATTTGGATTGGGATTCCAAAGCGGATTGACCTTTTCGCTTTGATAATATTTCCCATTTTTAAAAACAGGATGTTCCTCTTTTAATTCCGCTTCCAGGTCCCTGATCTCGTCTTTTTCTTCTTCAAGGAAGTATTTTTTGAATGGAACTTGATGGAAAAGCGTAAACACAGAGCGGTTTTCTCTGAAATTGCGTTTGGCCAGATAGGAATAAAGCAAAAGGTCATTCGGGTCATTGCCGCCGCCATTTTCACGGATGTCCACAATCAGGTTTTGAATATTTCTGTTTTTCAAATCACTAAATACCGAATCAAGAAACGCCGCATAGTTTTTATGTCCCTCGCTTTTGGGCCCACCTAAAGAAAAGGTATTCACTGTGAGTAAACCTGTTCCCGAACTGTCAAGATATTGAAATGAATAATCGATTTCACGACTTTTCTCATATGCAGGAATAAAGCGCTTTTGGTAGTTTTCCAGTGCATTTTTGTAATCAACGGATGCCAGGACTTTTTGTTTGGTTTCCGAACTGTCCCGGTAATGAATGGTGAAAGAATCTTGTTCTCCGTAAGCCAGGTATATATAGAAAAAAAGCATTCTTGTTTCAAGGAAAGCATATTTTCCGGTAAGATTGTATCCATCAGTACTTGTGAACCGGGAAATTTCTTTTGCAAAATCATTTACCGGAATCCCATTTACAGATAGAATTTCACTTCCGGCAGGGATGTTTTTATATTCCCGGTTGGAATAAAGCTTATTGTTCAGATATTTCAACGGTAGCGGGAAGAATATTTTTTGTTTTCGAAGTTCCCTGTTCAATGAGTCCGGATAGTTTAAGTCGTTGTGACAACTTCCGGTAAAATCAATGACGTTCCAGATTATGTTGTAAAATTCCCGGTAAGAAGTCTGGTTTTGGATCCGTTTCCTGCTCACCCGGAAAACACTGTCGATTTCCTGTTTCGAATGGTACTTGTATAATCCGGCATTTGCCTTTTCATAGATACGCTTAAAAAGGTCAAAATCTTTTAATAATTGTCTATGGCCGATTTGCGCTTTACATTCGAAAACGAGGAAAAGTGATAATACTGCCGGAAATAAACTATTCATTTACCTTAACATGAATGATTCATCAAATGTACAGGATCGAATAGGGATTTACTTGTATAATCTTGGCAACTTCCCCTTCAATTGGTTTCTATATTCCCTGGGCGAAACACCGACATATTTCTTGAAGCTGTTGGAAAAATGCGCTATATCCGTAAAATTATACTGATAGGCTAAATCGGTGAGGTCACAATCCGGATTGATCTGAGCTTTGGCAGAAAACACCTTTTTCATCAATACATAACTCATCGGTGTCATTCCAGTAAGGGATTTAAACTTTTTGGAAAAGCCGAAAGGGTTTAAATGGATGATTCGTGCCAGTTCATCCAGGTAAATCTTATTTTCGATGTGTTGTTCGATGTATGTCAACAGTTCTGTAAGATAAGAGGAATGAAAAGAAAATGTTTTTTCGGCCTCTGTAATTTGTGAATACGGATAAAGTTCGTGGACGAAATTGGCTAATACCGATTCGGATTGATGATCATCGGCCTTCAGGTGGTTTAATAGCTGTAAAAAAGCATTGTTTGCACTGCTGTCCAGGATCTGACGTTCCCTGAATTCAATTTCTTTGCCATTCAGAATATATGACATGAAGTCGGGTGAAACATAAATGGTATCGAAACTTACTTTGGTATCGGTATCAACTAAAGGATTGGCATGAACTTCATAAGGATTGGTGATGGAAATGCTGTTCGTTTGGCTGTAAAAGAATTGATCATCAAGTTCTATCTTTTCAATTCCGTTCCTTATGAGGGAAATGCAAAATGTTTCGTGGAAATGCCTTGGAAAATCCTGATTTTGATTCTC
>CBFGPJ010000336.1:0-4305 GCA_965650615.1 uncultured Fluviicola sp.
TAAGGGTTGTCTTATCTTTATAAATGGGTGAATTCTGAATATAGTCCCAAATGACACCAATATACTGATCTGTTCTCCGAATGCCATTGATATATCCCATGGAATCACTCTGATGTGCATAATAATCGGGATCTTTGAATGCAATCAGCATTAATTTCGGTTGATTGATCGCTAAGGTGTTTAATGCACGCTCCAATGTGACCGAATCTGCCCGGTATCCTCCGGTACCATCACCATTCACGCCGCAATCGAAAAACGGCCGGTAGAGATTATGATAATCCGGATAAAGGCAATTTGACAGGGCATGCAGCTTATCTTTCGATCCAACGATACAACACTTCGTATATGGATCACCGGTACTTTCCAGGTAATACTGAAAAAATGACGGATAATCCGGTAATTGCTCCCCGTTATTTGCAATGGATTGATAGTTTCCCGTACATATTGCGGTATGTCCCGGAATGGTAAATGTTTCACCCTGATTTGATAAATTTGTGAGGAGTACAACATAATTCGATAAACTATTTCTAACAGGAATGTTGATTCGCGAAGGATCACCCCAGGTCTCGGAGTAGCGCGGGCCATCAACCACCACTACGATGACATGTCGTGTTTGATATTCTTTAAGCGGAGCCACTTTATCATGTGTACAGGCAATTAACACCAACGACACACAGAGCACTGAAAATAACCGAAACATGTAGCAAAATACAAAAAAATCCCCCAGGTTCGACCTGAGGGATTCTCCAACAATAAAAACAGAGTCTAAGGAAACTCTTGTTTAACAATACATTACAAATTAGCCAAAGCTTCTTTTACCAACTCGGAAACACGCTTTCCATCAGCTTTTCCAGCCAACTGCCCGTTTACCGGTCCCATTACTTTCCCCATATCCTGAGGTCCGGTAGCACCGATTTCCGCAATTTTTGCATTGATCACCTGACGCACTTCCTCATCAGACATCATTTTTGGTAAATAGTCTTCCAATACTTTAGCCTGAAACAATTCTTCTTCTGCCAAATCGTTTCTTCCCTGCTCAACATAAATCTGGTAGGTTTCCATGCGTTGCTTATGAAGCTTCAAAACAATTTTGTTTGCTACTTCTTCTGTCAACTCACCGGAACCTCCCGACGTTGCTTCAAGCAGTAATTTACTTTTAATATCACGCAAAACCGCAAGGCGTTCTTTCTCCTTGGCAAGCATTGCATTCTTTATATCCTGATTTATTTTTTCTGTGAAATCCATTTCATTTTAGATTTAAGACTGAAGACAAAAGACCACAGACAGATTTGTCTTTAGTCTCATGTCTTTGGTCTAAAAGTCTTATTAATCTACGTTATCGTGCAAGAACGAATTGTTTGTTTTAATTCCGTCATCTGAAAGTCCGAAACGGCTCACATTGGATTCTTCGCTTTTTACGACCTGGTCCAAATGAATGTTTCTTCTCACAAATGCCGGCTCATCTTCCAATTCTTTCAAGCCTTCCGCTTTCTTCAATTTATTATTGTAATTCTTGATGCGTTCCATACGCTCCAAATTACGACGTTGTAATTCTTCTGCGCTTACCGGAGCTTTCTGAACTACATTTTCCAATTCAACTTTTGCTTCAGTTTCATCTTCCAGGAAATAACGCTTAGGCTCTTCCTTCTCTTCAACTGAAGGAGTCGACATTGGAGTTGACATCGGCTTTGCCTCTGATTTCATTTCCCAGTCGAACTCAATTGTCCCGGAATTAGTTGTCTTGATCTCTTCTGCTTTCGGTTCTGATTTCAAAAACGGCTCTTCTTCCTTTTTCTCAGGAACAACCTGGTGAGTCGGAGAAGTCAACGGAGTTTTGATCTCATTTTTCGGTTCGTCTTCCAAAACAGAAACTGTTTTTTCAGGAGCTTTTTCAAAACCCGTGAACGGAGAAGAATTGAATCCAGTTGCCACCAAAGTCACGCTCAATTTGTTTCCTAAGCTTGGATCGTATCCATGACCCCAGATAACATCTGCAGTTGATCCTGCTTCGTCCTGGATGTAATCAGTGATTTCACCGATCTCGTCCATCGTTACTTCGATATCACCGTAAGTGATGTTCAACAAGATGTATTTCGCACCTTCAATGTTGTTATCATTCAACAATGGAGAGTTCAATGCCTCCTGAACAGCTGTAATCGCACGGCCTTCACCTTCCGCAACAGATGATCCCATAATCGCAACACCTGAATCACGCATTACCGTGTTCACATCATTGAAATCCACGTTGATTGCACCTGTTGTAGTGATCACATCCGCAATTCCTTTTGCAGCTGTAGCCAACACGTTATCTGCCATAGCGAATGCCTGAGCCAATGACATGTTTCCACCAACTTCACGTAAGCGTTCGTTATTGATTACCAATAACGTGTCAACACACTGGCGCATGACGTCCAATCCTTCTTCTGCCTGCTGGCGTCGACGACGGCCTTCAAAAGCGAAAGGAACCGTCACAATACCTACAGTCAATATATTTAATTCTTTAGCAACCTGTGCAATTACCGGTGCAGCACCTGTTCCGGTACCACCACCCATTCCTGCCGTAACGAAAACCATTTTGGTTCCGCTTGAAAGCAAGGAACGGATATCGTCGATATTCTCAACAGCAGCGTTTCTACCAATTTCAGGAATTGCACCCGCACCACGTCCTTCAGTTAAGCTTGGCCCTAACTGAATTTTATAAGGCACGGGAGAAATATCCAAAGCCTGACGGTCTGTATTACAAACGATGAAATCAACACCTTTGATTTCCTGATCGAACATGTGGTTTACAGCATTACTTCCACCACCACCAACACCAATCACCTTGATAATTGAAGTTGTTCCTTTTGGCAAATCGAATTCCATATGCTTTTTTTTATTGTTGTTGTTATTGTTGTCTTTTAATACGTCCGCTCAACCGGTGTTACATCAGTTAAACTTCCCATGCTGCCATTCCGGGTCAAAAAACCCGTCGTGGCTAATATACTATTACTCCTCTTCCGCGAAGAAATTTTTACTCTTTGTTAACAAAGTATCGAAGAAACTTCCTCTTGTTTTCGTAGAATGTGTTTTCACTTGTCCGGAAACCGATTCAACTTGTTTCTGCGGTGTATCATTCTCAAATCCTTTCATCACCAACCCGATACCTGTAGCGTACATCGGAGAAGTAATTGCTTCGATTGTGTTGGTAGATGCCAGATGCTCCGTCGGAAGGCCGATACGTGTGGTCATTCCCGTCATGTATTCAAATAACTGAGTGATGTGCTTCAATTGAGAACCACCACCCGTTACCACGATACCTGCGATCATTTTCTTTTCGTATCCGGAATTCACGATCTCATAATGAACATGCTCGATGATTTCTTCCATACGCGCCTGGATGATGCTCGCCAAATTGCGAAGCGTGATCTCTTTCGGATCTCTTCCACGTAAACCAGGAATACATACCACCTCTGTTTCCAAGCTTTCAGAAGCCAATGCAGAACCAAATTTCACTTTCAAAGCTTCCGCGTGACGGCGAAGAATTGTACAACCTTCTTTGATATCATCTGTAATAACATTACCACCGAAAGGAATTACCGCAGTATGACGAATCACTCCTTCATGGAAGATCGCTACATCTGTTGTCCCACCACCGATATCTACCAAAACAACTCCGGCTTCTTTTTCTTCATCATTCAAAACCGCATCTGCAGAAGCAATGGGTTCCAAAATGATATCTTTCACCTGAAGACCTGCCTTATCGACACACACTTTGATATTCTTAGCCGCATTGATCTGACCCGTAATGATGTGGAAATTTGCTTCCAAACGAACTCCCATCATACCAATCGGGTCAATAATACCCTGCTCGTTGTCAACAATGTATTCCTGTGGCAGCACGTGGATAATTTCTTCTCCCGGAGGCATCACCAACTTGTACATGTCGTCGATCAATGCATTGATATCTTTTTGAGAAATCTCCGTATCCGGATTATTTCGTGTGTAAATTCCTCTATGTTGCAAGCTCTTGATATGCTGACCGGCAATTCCGACATTCACAACCCGAATGATCAGATCTGCATCCACACGGTTTTGAGCTTCTTCTACTGCGGACTTAATAGACTGAACAGTTTTTTCAATATTGGACACGATTCCTCTGGCAACGCCCAAAGACTCGCTTTTACCCATGGAAATAATTTCAATTTTCCCATGTTCATTTTTCGTACCAACTAAACATGCAATCTTAGTTGTTCCAATATCCAATCCAACTACAATCTTTTTTCCCGCTGACATAAATCTCCTTATTTCTTCAACCTACGTCCT
>CBFGPJ010000337.1:0-4304 GCA_965650615.1 uncultured Fluviicola sp.
TTTAATTAGAAACGAGTTCGATCCATAATTCCAGGTTGTAATAAGTTGTAACCCGGCTAATTTTCCCGTCTTGTACTTCCAGGAATGCTGCCGCGGGAAGTACATACGATTGTCCATGAGCTGCTGGAAGACCTTCTTCTGCTTTTTTGTAAGTTCCATGAACCACAAATTCTGCTGCGATCCGTCCTGTTTTGTCAGAAGAAAAAAGCACGATGTCTTTTAATGTCTCCGAATAACTGGTGTCCATGTGCTGCATAAATTCTCTAAACAAGGCTTTTCCAATGCGTGGTTTTCCCTGGTTCGGTTCATGCCTGATATTTTCGTCTGCCAATAACAACATTTCGTCCCAATTCCGGGCATTGAACGCATCATAGTATGCTTTTACTGTTTGTAAATCAGTCATTTGTTTTTGAAAGTTGCCTTCGACTACGCTCAGTCACCTTTGGATGATTGTCTGCGGACACTGAGCGTAGTCGAAGTGTCAATTAATTAGAGCATTCCCCCTTCACATATTTTGTAATTCCATGGCATTCAGCGGTGCAGGCATTGGAATACGTTTTGTCGTTACACCCGCAAACCGGATCGTATTGCATGGTACAAACGCAATCTTCTTTGATTTTTTCTTTGCAATCTTCTTTATTGCAACTTTTAGCAGAAGCACCTACTGCTAAGATCGAAGCGAACATCAATACTTTCATAATCCGTGAATTTTAGCTTAAGCTAAGATACTGAAAAATATGCCGTCAATGACTTGCGCCATCCTGGAAATATTGAGTGTTCCCATTTCGTCTGTTTTCTGATGGTAATTTTTGTTTCTGTAGAATGCTGTATCCGTTACCATGCAGGCGCTGAAACCCATTTTCCAGTAGTTTAAATGGTCGGAAAAATCGATACCGGTAAGTGATTTTGGTCCATTGAATTTCTTGACAGGTAATTTTGCAAAACGGTCCATTCGTTTGGTGAATTTTCGTGCTGCCTTTCCTTTGCTGAATTTGTTTACAACGGTAATGTAATTTCCTCTTGAACCATAAAATAGTTTGAGAAAGCCGATGGGATAGTCCTGCGTGTGTTTCGCTTCATTGAAATACCCGATCATTTCCAGGCAAATCATCCCGGAAATCTTAGCATTGGATTGTTTAAGCAATTGCGCATGAATGAAACTTCCCATGTATTCCGTTCTGAAATAGGGTGGTTCTTCCAGAGTAAAAGCAACCAGCTCAATGTTTTTTTGTTGTTTCTGCTCCCTGAGCATGCGCGCAAGTTCCAGTAAGCCGATGATTCCGGAAGCGTTGTCATCTGCTCCTTCCTGGTTTCCGCATACATCGTAATGTGCTCCGATGATCAAGCGCTCATTGATGGTATCTCCGAAACGTGCAACGACATTCCCATAAGTTACTCCATTCACTAGGTACGTTTGGTAAAACACGGTATCCGCATATTGCCTGAAGTAAGAGTAGATGAATTGAGCAGTTTCATTCAGCTGATCGATATTTTGATAATTGCGTGGTTTCGCTGTTTTGGTGAGTTCGGTCAGAAGCTCTTTGATGCGGACGGTGTCCGACTGAGAGTAAGCAGAGGTGCTGAAAAGAAAAATGACAAGGAAAGAAATCGTCTTCATGTTTCGGATTGGGATAAGTTGTACAATCGGAAAGATAAAAGGTTGAAAATGAAAATAACCTGAAGGTGGAGTTTTAATGAGTGATTGGTTTAAAAGTGGTGCGTAATATTGCAATATTACAACATTTAACGTATTGATAATAAGAGTGTTGAGTGTTTGTTTTTATGTGGTTGACGTAATATTGCGTTATTACGTCAACTTGACCCTACTGATTGGTTTCCTTAAAATCCACATGGTAATGATCATCATGCAAAGTATCAATCAAATCATTGAGATTGGTGGCGAAATAAATACCGCTTGCTTTCAGTTTTTTTCCATATTCCGTTGCAAACAGATTGTCTTTTAATGCGATCTTTAGAATCACTTTTTCAATTTTCAATCCGTTTTTCTTAGCTTGTTTATCCAATTCCAGAATGTGTTGTGCAATCAAATTGAAATGGATAGAATAATCCGGATTTTCTGTATAAATACCGTTCTCATCGAAGTCCATGAGATAATGTGGGAGCCCGATTGTATTGAAATCTGTCGTCGAAATACCGTTTTTTAAGAGTGGTGACATGAAATCTACGCTCAATCCGTTTTGATGGGTTCTATGAGGCCAGATCTTTCCGCCATGCTCATTGGAACACTCCATCAGGCCAAATTCAAAGTGAGGAAGGATTGTTTCAAACTCCTGGTAGGTTGCTAATACGGTATGATACACTTTTTCATGTGTAAAAGCATGTTTATTCAAGTAGCTTGTGGAATCGAAGTAAATGAAGTTGGGGCCTTTGAAGGGAAAGATTTTGCCGTTCTTCAGAGTTCCGTTACTTACAGTTCCTAATGAAATACTGGAAGAAGTATTGGATTGACAGCGATTGTAAAACTCCTGGATCGGATCGGTTTTTTCTTGTTTTGAAATGCCTTCTGTTTGTTTGATTTTATCAGACTGTTCGATTTGTCCGTTGCATGATTGAATAATCAGAGGCAAAAAAAGAATGGGTATAAATTTCATAATAGCGTATAACCAAAATTGGTGCCGTAATTCTGTAGGGACGCGATGCCACAATGCGCACCCAGACTTAATGTTTACCACAAATGCACAAATTTTTAGCTAGCTGCTTACGCTGAAGCTTTAGCATAGGCGAACCGCACTCGCTTTTGAATAGTGTAAAAACAGATTTTTCTGGTTTTACTGAGTAAAGAGGCGACTGGTAAGCGCCTCCAACATTTGCGCATTTGTGGGAAAATATCATACGATTCGATTGTAAAATGATTTGGGTGCGAATAATACATATATCCCGATGCATCGTGTCCTTACTATAATGTGTATGATCATAAAAATCGGGCACAAAAAAATCCCGGCGTTCGCAAAGCGAAGCCGGGATCGTATATTGAGAATAATCTTCGACTTAGTGAGAGAAGCTTCTTTTTTCTTTGATACGTGCTGCTTTACCAGTAAGACCACGGAAGTAGAAGATACGTGCACGACGTACAGCTCCACGTTTGTTTACTGTAATGGTATCAATAAAAGGAGATGAAATAGGGAAGATACGTTCTACACCTACGTTTCCTGACATTTTGCGAACTGTAAACGTTTCAGTTGTACCTTGTCCGCGACGTTGCAAAACAACACCCTGGAATTGCTGAATACGCTCTTTGTTTCCTTCTTTAATTTTGTAAGATACAGTAACTGTATCTCCAGCTCCGAATGCTGGGAATTCTTTCAATTCTACTAGTTCTTTTTGAAGCTCTCTGATAAAATCCATGACTCTAATTTTCTTTCACTATCCCGTAATTGGGGGTGCAATATTAGGAATAATTTTTCAATTTATGATGTAATCCCGTAACTTTTTTTTATTTGAAGTCATTTTTCTCTTCTCAATTGCTTTTTTCCTAATTTCGATTACCGAATAACGAACTTCTTTACAAAGATAACGAGAAATATGGAGGTAGTGGTTAAGAAAATAATCGGACGTAAGGATTTGGTTTCCTTTCCGGGATTTGAATTGGAAAATGTGCCTGTGAAAATTGATTCCGGGGCTTACTCCAGTTCCATGCATTGTCAGTCGATCGAAGTAATTGAGTTTGGTGAAAAAGAACAGCTTCGGGTGGTTTTCCTGGATTCAGGAATTTCCGGATATACCGGGAAAGAAGTGATTTTTGATGACTTTAAAACAAAGATCGTGAAAAGCTCCAATGGAATTGCCCAGGAACGATTTTTTGTAAAAGGAACGGTTCGCTTGTTCGGAGAAACGTATGAAACCGTATTTTCACTGACTGAAAGAACCGGTTTAAGAAACCCCATATTGCTAGGTCGCAGGTTGTTGAATAAACGTTTCCTGATAGATACGGCCAAAACAAACTGTTCTTATAAATACGAGAATAAGTAACTGATTATATTATCGAAGGAAAGGGATGAGCCTTTCAAGGAAAAGAATGAAAATTGCCATTTTATCACGCAATCCACAATTGTATTCTACAAGACGTTTGGTTGAAGCGGCAGAAAAGCACGGACACGAAGCGCATGTAGTAGATCATTTGCGCTGCAATATCGAAATTGAACAAAAAGGACCGTCCCTGTTTTACGGATCGGAATATCTGGAGGGCTTTGATGCGGTAATCCCACGGGTTGGGGCATCGGTTACTTTTTATGGTACAGCTGTAGTTCGTCAGTTTGAAATGATGAATGTCTTTTCGGTAAACA
>CBFGPJ010000338.1:0-4298 GCA_965650615.1 uncultured Fluviicola sp.
ATTTCATGGTTTATTCCGTGAGAGACGGGGAAAAGAAACAAGCTGTTTTTTCACGTGGTGAGTTGACTGAAGATTTGCCTTTGGAAAAAACAACGGAAACAAACGGGACTTATTTTGAATTTATCCCGGATGAATCGATCTTCAAGAAGTTTGCCTTCAAAATGCCTTACCTGATCAAGATGTTTTGGAATTACTGTTATTTGAATCGTGGATTGGCAATCTATTTCAA
This sequence comes from uncultured Fluviicola sp., assembly GCA_965650615.1. Lineage (GTDB taxonomy): Bacteria > Bacteroidota > Bacteroidia > Flavobacteriales_D > Crocinitomicaceae > Fluviicola. The sequence goes on from CBFGPJ010000338.1 coordinate 230, forward strand.
CGGTGAAAAATACCAGTCTAAAGACGGATTGAAAGATTTGCTGGAGGACAATATGGACGGAGATCCTTTGTACCCGATCATTCACCTGGAAGGAGAAGATATTGAAGTGGCATTTACACATGGTAAAACCTATGGAGAAGATTATTATTCGTTCGTAAATGGCCAGCATACCACACAAGGCGGAACACATCAAAGTGCGTTCAGGGAGTCGATTGCGAAAGTGATCCGTGATTTTTACAAGAAAGATTACGATGCTTCTGATATCCGCCAGTCGATTGTAGCTGCGATTGCAGTAAAAGTAATCGAGCCGGTATTTGAGTCCCAAACGAAAACGAAATTAGGGTCTCAGGAAATTGAACCGGAAGGAAAGTCTATGCGTGCCTTTATCAACGATTTCCTGAAGGATAAATTGGATAATTACCTGCATCGTCACCCCGATGTTGCAGATACGCTGGAAAAGAAGATCAAGCAATCCGAGCGTGAACGGAAAGAATTATCCGGAATTCGTAAACTGGCGCGTGACAGAGCAAAGAAAGCAAGTTTGCACAACAAAAAATTGCGCGACTGCCGGGTTCATCTGACCGATCTAAAAGACGATAAAAGAGAATTAACAACCCTGTTCATTACCGAGGGAGATTCAGCGAGTGGATCAATCACGAAATCACGGGATGTGAATACACAGGCAGTGTTCTCTTTGCGCGGTAAGCCGTTGAATTGTTACGGTTTGACAAAAAAGATCGTTTATGAGAACGAAGAATTCAACCTGATCCAGGCGGCTTTGGATATTGAAGAAGACATGGATAACCTGCGCTACAACAACATCGTGATCGCAACCGATGCCGATGTCGATGGAATGCACATCCGATTGCTGTTATTGACCTTCTTCCTGCAATTCTTCCCGGACCTGGTGAAAAGGAATCATGTATATGTACTTCAAACACCGTTGTTCCGCGTTCGAAACAAGAAAAAGACCATTTACTGTTATTCGGAAGAAGAACGAAGAGCAGCAATTTCAGAATTGGGGAAAAATCCGGAAATCACCCGATTTAAGGGATTGGGAGAGATCTCACCGGACGAGTTCAAGCATTTCATTGGGGACGATATTCGTTTAGAGCCGGTTATCCTCACAAAAAATGCTTCGATTGACTCCATATTGTCTTATTTTATGGGTAAAAACACCCCGGAACGCCAGGATTTCATTATTGAGAACCTGCGTGTAGAGAAAGATGACGATAAAAATATGGATTCGGATACTCCCGATTCGGAAGAGGAAAACGCAGAAATTGAAAAAGCTTCTTAGCGCATGCTGTCATTCTCGATACTTCAGACTCCATGATATTTCGTCGGAAACTCGAATTGACAGCCCGTCAGTTCGAGTAGTCAGTTTGCTGACGTATCGAGAACAAGGGGAAAAGAAATTAAAATTAATCTTCAAACTATGAGTGAAGACGAAATTGGACCGGTAGACCCGGAAAATGATGATCTGAATAATGAAGAAGGAAGTGAAGAATCTTCCTTTGGTACGGACGATCATAAACATACGGATGAAAATATCATTCCATTAAGTGGTTTGTATGAGAATTGGTTCCTGGATTATGCCTCTTATGTGATCCTGGAACGTGCTGTACCTTCTTTGCATGATGGTTTTAAACCGGTACAACGAAGAATCCTGCACTCCATGAAGGAATTGGATGACGGGCGTTACAATAAAGTGGCGAACGTGATCGGGAATACTATGAAATATCACCCGCATGGTGATGCTTCCATCGGTGATGCCCTGGTTCAGCTTGGACAAAAGGAATTACTGATCGATTGCCAGGGAAACTGGGGAAATACGCTGACAGGTGACGGCGCTGCCGCTCCTCGTTACATCGAGGCACGACTTTCCAAGTTCGCGAATCATGTAGTGTTCAATCCGAAAACGACCAATTGGCTTTTAAGCTACGACGGACGTAACAAGGAGCCGGATAATTTACCTGTGAAATTCCCGATCCTGTTGGCACAAGGTGCTGAAGGAATTGCCGTGGGAATGGCTTGTAAGATCCTTCCACATAATTTTAATGAACTGATCGAACAATCGATCAACCATTTACGTGGAAAAAAAGTAGAGATCTTCCCGGATTTCCTGAATGGAGGAATGGCTGATTTCACCAACTACAACGATGGCTTGAGAGGTGGAAAGGTGCGTGTTCGTGCAAAGATTAAAAAGGTGGATAATAAAACCTTGATGATCAATGAGATCCCTTTTGGTTGTACAACCAGTTCACTGATTGAAAGTATCATCAAAGCGAATGATAAAGGGAAGATCAAGGTTAAGAAGATTGAAGATAATACCGCAGCGGATGCTGAGATCGTAATCCATTTAGCCCCTGGGGTTTCACCGGATAAAACGATTGATGCCTTGTATGCATTTACAGATTGTGAAGTTTCCATTTCACCGAATGCTTCAGTAATTGATGGTGACACACCTCGTTTCATGGGTGTTTCAGAGATTTTGAAAGTGAATACGGATAATACACTTCAGCTTCTTAAAAGAGAATTGGAAATCCGCTTGTCGGAATTGGAAGCACAATGGCATTTTTCGACCCTGGAAAAGATCTTCATCCGTGAAGAAATGTATATCGACTTTAAGTTGTATTCCGATAAGGAAAACTTATTCCAGTACATGTATAAACGCTTTGAGAAATTCAAGAAGCAGTTTATTCGTGAGATCGTGGATGAGGATTTACAGCGTTTGACACAGATTCCAATGATTCGTATTACGCGCTTCGATTCTGATAAAGCAGATGAGTTCATTGCGAAGCTGGAAGCCGAAATGGAAGAGGTTAAAAAGAACCTGGAAAATCTGATTGAATACGCAATTGAGTATTTCAAGGACTTAAAGAAACGTTTTGGTGCAGGTAAAGAACGTCGCACGGAAATGAAAGTCTTTGATAACATTGCTGCTACAAAGGTGATCATTGCGAATCGTAAATTATACGTAGATGTAGAAGAGGGATTCATTGGCTGGGGCTTGAAAAAGACGGAAGCGGTCAATGATTGTTCCGAGATCGATGACATCATCGTTTTCTTTGATACAGGAAAATTCATTGTAACCAAGGTTTCGGAAAAGAAATTCGTTGGAAAAGGAATTGTGCATGCCGATGTTTGGAAGAAAGGCGATAAACGTACAATTTACCATGTCATGTACCAGGATGGTGCCGGTGGTGCAACGATGATGAAACGTTTCTTCGTGAATTCCGTGACGCGCGATACGGAATACGACTTAACACGTGGAATCAAAGGATCGAAGCTGCTATACTTCTCTGTGCACCCGAACGGGGAACGTGAAGTGGTTACAGTCATGCTTCGTCCGAGACCTCATCTGAAACGTTTACGCTGGGATGTGGATTTAGGTGACTTGCTGATTAAAGGTCGTCAGTCTGCCGGAAATCGCGTAACAAAAGAGATCGTTCAAAAGATTACACAGAAAGAAGTAGGAGGTTCAACACTCGCTGCACGTAAAATTTGGTATGATATGGTGGTAGGCCGCTTGAATGACGAGGGAAGAGGAAAATTCCTGGGCTCATTCAAAGGAGAAGACCGTATTCTGACACTTTATAAGAACGGTGATTATCGTTTGTCGACCTTTGATTTGGCTACACACTTCGATGAAGATATGATCCACATTGAAAAGTGGGTTGCCGACAGGCCTATTTCTGCTGTTTATTACGATGGTGAAAAAGACCTGCATTATGTGAAGCGCTTTACCTGTGAAGTAACAACGGATAAGCGGGTTTCCTATATTTCCGAAACAGAAGGATCTTATTTGGATTGTGTTTCAACAGCATTCAATCCGGTTGTCCGCATCGTTTACAATAAGTTGTTAAAAGAGACCAAGAACCTTCCGGATAATGAAGTTGCTTTGGCTGATTTCATCGATGTGAAAGGAATGAAAGCGCAGGGTAACCAGTTGACCAAACTGAAAGTCAAGGAAGTTGTTTTAACACATGAAATTGAAGGATCGGAACCTTGGCCGGATGAAGAACCGTTGGACTTGGAAATTGACAATGAATCCGAAGAAGCAGAT